>JAKASN010000171.1 GCA_021819025.1 Actinomycetes bacterium
CCGATCTGGCTTGTGAGAGATCGATCCCCGCCAAGCGGGGGTCGAGCGCCGCAGTGAGTTTTAGCTCGGCGTCTTCGGCGACGGCGCGACACACCGTGGCACCCATGTGGCCACCAGCTCCGAAGACAGCAACTCTAATCTGCGACATCCCGACCTTTAGCTAAGACCAACACCATGTTACCCAAGCCACTAAGGCGTAGCCGAAATTCAGCGGCGCGAATCCCGGCGGGGCCGTGAACGCCGCGAGCGATCACTGCGCGAAGCTTCGGAGTTGCCGAAGGCGCGCGGCTCACTCACTTCAGGTCCGAGATCGCCGTAAGTTTCGCGAAGTTCGTTTTCGAAGGCGTCTTCAAAGGAGACCACTTCAGCGCCCTCTACCGGAGAGGCGTTCACCGCAGCGGGGCGTCGCTCGCCAGAACGCTCGCTGGATCGCTCGCTGGTTGGGTGAGGCTCGTCACTTTGGCTATCGAGGTCGTCTGCGCCCGGAGCGAGCGAGAGCGAGATCTTTCCGCCCGGATCGATCTCGTCAACCACCACGGTGAGCTCCTGGCCCATGGCCAGGACGTCCTCGACGCGGTCGATGCGCTTGCCGCCACCGATCTTGGAGATGTGCAAGAGTCCGTCACGACCGGGAAGGATATTCACGAAAGCTCCGAACTTGGCGATACCGGCCACCTTGCCGGTATAGGTCGCTCCGAGGACCGCTTTGGGGGGATTGAGGATCGCCATGATGCGCGCTTTGGCATCTTCTACCGCCTCCATCTCCTTGCCGCCGATGGTGACCATGGCCACGCCGTCGGCTTCGTCCAAGCTCACGTCGGCCCCGGTCTCTTGCTGGATGGCGTTGATTACCTTGCCCTTGGGCCCGATCACCTCACCCATCTTGTCAAGGGGAATCTCGAAAGTCACGATCTTGGGGGCGTTGCGATTGAGTTCGGTACGCGGCACGTCAATGGTGGTGCGGATGAGCTCGAGGATCTCAAGGCGCGCGGTCTTGGCCTGGGCGAGGGCGCCAGCGAGCACCGAAGCGGGAATCCCGTCGATCTTGGTATCTAACTGCAGCGCGGTAACGAACTGCGAAGTTCCCGCCACTTTGAAGTCCATGTCACCAAAGGCATCCTCAGCACCGAGAATGTCAGTCAAAGTACGATAGCTTTCGCCGTGATGGATGAGTCCCATGGCGATTCCCGCCACCGGTGCCTTGATGGGCACGCCGGCGTCCATCAGCGAGAGAGTCGATCCGCATACCGAGGCCATGGAAGTCGAACCATTGGAGGCGAGGGCCTCTGAGACCAAGCGCAAGGTGTAAGGGAACTCGTCCTGGGGAGGAATGACCGGGAGAAGCGCGCGCTCGGCGAGCAGTCCATGTCCGATCTCACGCCGCTTCGGAGCGCGCATGAAGCCCGTCTCGCCGGTGGAGAAAGGCGGGAAGTTGTAGTGGTGCATGTAGCGCTTGAAATCTTCGGTTCCCAGCGAATCGAGCATCTGGTTCATCTTGGGCATGCCCAGGGTGCAGACGTTGAGCACCTGGGTCTCGCCGCGCTGGAAGAGTCCTGAACCGTGCGCGGTGGGAATCAGTCCCACTTCGGCCCAGAGAGGACGAATCGTGGTGGTATCGCGTCCATCGATGCGGATGCCCTCATTGACGATGCGTTCGCGGATTACCTGCTTGGTTAAGGACTTGATGGCATAAGAGATCTGCGAAGAAGCTCCCTCGAACTCGCTAGCGAGATCGGCCTGGGCCTTGGCGGCTACCGCAGCGAGTGCTTCGGCGCGCTCTGCCTTGCCGGGAGTAATATTGGCGGCACGCAACGCCTCGAGAGCGAGCTCTTCGACGCGTGCGAAGACCTCTGGGGAGTAGTCCACTACCGAGATGTAAGCCATCGGGGTGATCTCGCCCTTGGCTTTGACCAGTTCGTGCTGGAGCGCGATCGACTCGCGGATCCAAGTCTTGGAGAGCTCGAGGCCGTCGGCGATGACCTCTTCGGTAACGTAGGGCGCGCCACCTTGGTAGTTCTCCCAAGTTTCGGTGGTTCCACCCGCTTCGACCATGATGATTCCGATGTCGCCAGAGTTGGGACCTTCGGTGACTTCGCGTCCGGCCACCACCAGTTCAAAGGAGGATTCGTCCCCCTCTTGGTAGGTAGGATGGGCCATCCACTGGCCCTCTTTGTTGTAGGCGATGCGTACCGCTCCCACAGGACCCTCAAAAGGGATTCCCGAGATCATCAAAGCGGCCGAAGCGGCATTAATGGCGAGAACGTCGTAGGGGTTTTCTTGATCGGCGCCGAGTACCGTTCCCACGATATGCACCTCATGGCGAAAGTCGCTGGGAAAACACGGCCGCAGCGGGCGATCGATGAGGCGTGCGGCAAGCACCGCAAAGTCGGTGGCGCGACCTTCGCGCCGGAAAAACGACCCGGGGATCTTTCCCGCAGCATACATGCGCTCTTCGATGTCGATGGTGAGGGGGAAGAAGTCGATTCCTTCCTTAACGCCTTTGGAGGCAACCGCGGTTGCCAGCACCATGGTGTCGCCGAGGCGGGCCACTACGGCGCCATTGGCGAGCGGTGCGAGTTTGCCAGTCTCAAAGGACATGGTCTTTTCAGTGCTCGAGATTACCTTCTCGACTCTTGTTATTTCGTTCATACTTCCTCAAGTTGAATTTTGTCCGCTCGCATTGATTGGTCGCGACGGACAATGGGTTATGCGGGCGCATCGCGATGCCTTGCGCGGCCATTGACCAAGTTCTTCCCACAGTTCCCAGTTGAGTAAGTCTCGGCCTAAGACTAGGCCTACTCGACTGGCAGCTGCGGGACCTCAATTTGGGGTGGTCGCTCATAAGAGGCGGCCAAGCGCAGTAGTGCACACGAAGTGCCCAGGTACAACCTAGCCGACAAATCACAAACTCAGAGCGAAAAGCGCGATGAGTGCCTCGGGGGCTGCGGGCCAAAGAGTCCTTGGCAAAATCCCCTGGCAACTTTGCACTAGCTCGCTCAGCAATTTTCTCAAGCCCTCCCCCTGGTTGGATAAGATTCTCCCCGAGCGGTGCGCTGGCATTGATGCCGGGGGGATTCGCTCGCCAGAGCTCCCGCAGCGCTCAGCTCGGGTTGTCAAGCTCGTGTGCCTAGGGGCACGGCTCTCGCAGGCGTCCCATGCGACGCTCTACACGCCGCCTGTTATGGGAACCAGCGCGACTGAGCCAGCCAGGGGTGATCTCTGCAGGAGAGGCGAGATGCTCCCATGGCGTTGCCTGTCCCCTCGCGCCAAGCCCCAGGGGGCTTTGGCTCTCGATGTATTGGCACTGCTCGCCGCTGATGCGGGCTCAGCAAAGCTCCCAAGCTTGCACCGAGCCCAGGCGCGATGCGAACTTCACCCTGCTATCTGGCGGCTCGATCAACCCCCGCGGGCCCCGCGCCACCGACGTCAGCTGGCACCCCCAGCCACAGCGGGGGGACTTTCTCCTCAAATTTCGGGAGCGGTCACTTGGGGAGGTCTTTGCTTTCTCCCCCTCAGAGCGCCAGTGAGAGCGCGAGAGAGGACCTCGGTGATGGGATCATCTCGGTGCACCAGAGGGCATGGGCGCGCCGCTTCAAATGGCGCGACATGGATAAAACCGGGCGTATCTCCGCCCTATGACACCCCTGAGAAAGAGAAAGCGGGCCGCGCACTCGTGGTGCGCGGCCCGTATCTCCCTAAGGTCACCCGTACTGGCCCGCCTCAAGGATCGAGGAGAGGCCAAGCTTTCTTAGAGAAGTGCTCCTGGCGTCAGCCCGCCTCAGCGGAGAGGCGATCGGTCTCAAGCTGCTCGAAAGCTGCAATACTGGCATCGGTTTGCCGGCCAGAAGAGACGCCCCAGTAGTAGAAGACGATTCCCATGATCACTACCACCACGAGATCGAGAGGATACTGAATCAATCCCTTGCCGTGGTTATAGGGCGCCCCGAAGGCCGAGGAGCCGAAGTAGGTCATCGCCAACATCGCGAGGAGATAGACGATCAGCCAGATGGAACTCTTGAACGAGGCGGCATCGACGTGATCGAGGGTGGTACCGCTGCGGGCCGCCGCGAGCGCGAAGATGACGGTCCCGCCAAGAACTGCCACGATGAGCTTCCAATCGATGCTCCATCCCGTCCAGTAGATGATGAGAGTTCCAATGACGAAGGCCAAAGGCGCCACGGCATGCAACGCTTTTAGCGTGAAGGGCCGATAGGCCTCTTTGTGCGTTTTGCGCAGCACCGCAGCGGAGATCGGTCCAATCATGTAGGTAAAGACCGTCGCCGCCGAGATCACGCCGACAAGGCTCTGCCAAGTCGGGAAAGGCAGCAGCGCCAGAATCCCGAAGAGCAGGGTAACTACCAGTCCCACGACCGGAACCGCGCTCCGCGCATTGAGCTTGCGGAAAGGAGCGGGAAGGTAACGGTTGTTGCCCAGCGCGTAGAGCACTCTCGCGGTAGAGGCGAGATAGACGTTTCCGGTACCCGCCGGGGAGATCACCGCATCGGCATAGAGCAGAGTGGCGAGCCATCCCAAGCCCAGTGCACTGGCAACTTGGGCGAAGGGACCGCTAAAGCTCAGCGCCGCCCAACCCTTGGCGAGGGCCGAACTCGAGACGCCGGCGATAAATACTACTTGCAGCACGGTGTAGAGCACGATGGCAATACCTACCGCGGTAAGAATCGCCCGCGGCGCATCGCGCTGGGGATTCTTGGCTTCAGCGGCGAGATCGACCGCTTGGCGAAAGCCGAGATAGGCAAAGACGATACCCGAAAGAGCCACCGACTTGAGGATTCCCGTTACTCCATAGGGCGCGAAACCACCGGGAATCTTAGCTGCGGGGGCAAAGTGCGCATTGAAGTTGCCCCAGTGGCCTGCCACAAAGAGAAAGACCAGAATCGTCAAGGTCGGTAAAATGAACTTGATCGTGGTCACGGTGGTGTTGGTCTTGGCGAATGCCTTGACGCCGAAGGCGTTGATGGCAAAAAAGATCACCAGTAGCACCACTTCTGCAATGAAGCGATCCAGGGTGCTGTTGGCAAAAGTCGGAATATAGTGCTCCGAATATTGGATCACCGCTTCGGCCTCGATGGCAGGAACCGTGGTGTAGGCGATAAATGCCGCCCACCCCATCATGAATCCCGTCAACGAGCCGTGAGTGAAGTGCGGATAACGGGCAATTCCGCCCGCCTCGGGCAACATGCCGGAGAGCTCCGCATAGACCAGTGCAATAAGTGCCACCGCGACGCCGCCGATCAACCAGCCGATTACTGCGGCGGGACCAGCGTCATTCGCGGCATAGAGTACGCCGAAGAGCCAACCAGATCCAATGATCGCGCCAAGTCCTGCCATCGTAAGATCGAGGCGCGACATGTCCTTTTTGAATTTGACCACTCCGGGAACTTTAATATCCATAGAT
>JAKASN010000172.1 GCA_021819025.1 Actinomycetes bacterium
CTTTGACGACAAAACGCGGCTCGTGCTGGGGACCGCTCACCTCGACGCTGTAGCGCGGAGCGTCGCGTCCGGCTTTGGCAAAGTAGACCTGAAGTTCGCTCTT
Source organism: Actinomycetes bacterium (assembly GCA_021819025.1). GTDB lineage: Bacteria > Actinomycetota > Acidimicrobiia > Acidimicrobiales > Acidimicrobiaceae > Acidithrix. The sequence continues at coordinate 104 of JAKASN010000172.1, forward strand.
GGGGTCCAAAAGCGAGATCTCTTCATCGAGCTGGTCAAGATCGAACAGTACCGTGGCATCGATGGCACCTGAGGCCTTAGCATGGCCACAGTCAAGCCAAATCGCGGCGACCACCGCTTCAAAGGCACCTGCAAGTATCGTCCGCTTGCGCGAACCTCCGCTGCTTCGTTCTCCTTGGCCTAGTTCTAGCTCTCGATCGATCCCGAGGTCGAGAGCAATTGCCGCTAGCGCGTCGGTATTCACTAGAGCCGAGCGCGCTAGGGTCAAAAAACCCTCATCACGATCGACAAAGCGATGGTAGAGAACTTCGGAGACTCGGGCTTCAATGAGTGCATCGCCGAGGAACTCCAGGCGCTCGTTGTCGGGCAGCTCGGGTTTTTCAAGTGAGGCAGACTTGTGCGTCAAAGCCACCGGCAGCGATTCCAGGCGCTCGAGATAGTGATGGAGCTCAGAGCCCCCCAGAGCGTCTTGGTGTCGCGTATCTGAGGTGGCCTCGCCAAGTAGATCAGAGAGCGTCAGCGGCAAATGTCGACGTCCTCGCGAAGCGAAGGTATTGTCGCGGCCTTTTCCCACCGACGCGTCTAGGCGGTGATTTCGAGCTTCTCGGCGACGTAGTTGACAGCGTCGCGCACCGTCTTGAGGTCCTCAAGGTCCTCATCCTCAATGCGGAAGCTGTGGTCCCCAGAGGAAAACTCCTCTTCCATCGCTTCGACGAGCTCGATAAGGGCCAGCGAGTCGGCGTTAAGGTCGTCTGAAAACGATGCGGTCTCAAAAATCGAGGAAGGCTCGATCTCCAAAATATCGGCAAGGTTATTGCTGATCGATTCGAAGAGCTGCGCCTTGGTGGTGTATTTGGACGAGAGTGACAAGATAACCTCCAGCTATCTGACTTGAAATATCCTTACCGAATCCGGAGCTAGGCGCTTACTGCACTGACCAGCTTGTCCAAAAGGCCATGGTCAACCAATCGCATCGAAGTGGCAATAGCGTTGAAGATAGCCTTGGGAGAGGAGGATCCATGCGATATTACGCAAATTCCCTTGACCCCGAGGAGCATTGCGCCGCCGTAAGAATCAGGGTCGAGCTCGTCCATGAGAGGGAGCAACTTCGGCAGGGCGAGTCTCACCACCTCCGGGCCGTCCTCGCCCGAAGAGAGGCGGTCGAATATCACTTTGGCGAGGGTGCGCATCGCGCCCTCTAGAGTCTTGAGCACGACATTTCCGGTGAAACCGTCGCATACCACCACGTCTACCGAACTGCTCATCACATCGCGACCTTCGACGTTGCCGACGAAGTTGATGCGGTCGCAATCTTCGAGAAGCGGGAAGGCCTCCTTGACAAGTTCGTTGCCTTTGCCCCGCTCCTCCCCGATGGAGAGGATTCCCACCCGAGGAGCGGGAATGGAAAACAACTCCGATGAGTACACCGAACCCATTTCGGCAAATTGCACCAGCCATGGTGCCATCACTTCTGAGTTGGCTCCCGAGTCGATCACCACAGTGGGCGTAGCACCAGGAACCGGAATCGTGGTGGCAATCGCGGGTCGAGCCACTTTGGGAAGCCTGCCCATCTTGAGAAGCGCCGAAGCCATCGCCGCACCGGTATTGCCCGCAGAAATCATTCCTGAGGCCCGATGCTCGCGGACGAGTTCCGCACAGCGCACCAGCGAGGAGTCTCGCTTATTGCGCACCGAGGAAGCCGCATCGTCATGCATTTCGATGACCTCGCTGGCGGCAAGCACCTCGAAGCCCTCATCCGCGAGGGGATTCACTACCTCAGGGAGCCCAACAAGAATTAACTCCGCGCCGAGTTCTGATCGTGCTTGCCTGGCTCCATCGATAATAACGCCGGGAGCATTGTCGCCCCCCATGACGTCGATCGCCAGAGGTAACAAGCTACCTTACCTCGACGGCCTGGCGACCGTGGTACCAACCGCAGTTGGGGCAAATGTGGTGGGGGCGCTTGGCGAAGTTGCACTGTGGGCAGCTACTCCGGGAAGGGGCGTTCAGCACCCATGCACTCGCCTTGCGGGATCGGCCCTTGGCCTTGGAACTTTTGCGCTTGGGAACTGCCATCTTTTTATCTAACTCTCTCGAGACATCCGTATAAAACCACTCAGCGAGCCCAACGGCTCAAACTTTGCCCGGTAAATTCTAACCGGCCTGGCGCGTAAAGCGCCCTAGTGCAGCTAAGACGTGGCAATTATTCTCAACGTAGTTGGTCCAAGATACGGAACCTCGGATCGATACCGTCGTCTCTATGGCCACAGTCCACTTCGTTGAGGTTCGCTCCGCACACTTGACAAAGCCCCTTGCAGTCCGCTCCACATAGCGGAGCTGGAGGCAGCGCCAGGATAAGGGCATCTCGAACCATCTCGCCAAGGTCGACAAACTCTCCCTTGATGGGGTAGGTATCCCCTTCGTCTTCTTGATAGTTCTCTTCGAAGAGTTCACAAATCTCAACCTTTAGTTGAGATTTAGATTGCCTCAGGCACCGCCGGCACTCAGTGGTCATCTCAGCTTCAGCCACGCCAGTGAACAAAATTCCCCCGTGCACCGCTTCGAGGTAGCCCCGGAGGTGGGAGAAGGTACCCTTTTCCACCCACGCCGACGAGACAAACACTTCGCTGATTTCTCCACTGAGGTCCACCTCTAGGCGTGACCCTGGAGTCTTGCCGAGGCGCGTTACCGAGACTTTAAAGTCGCTCCGGGCCATCTCTCTCCCTGTCGGTCCTAACTCAAGTCCTGATCGAACGGGAACTCTCCCTCGAGCTCGGGAGAGATCTCCGGGGCTGCAATCGAGGGGTTGTCATTCGATGAGCTACTGGCGAGCTTTTCTCGGCCCGCTTGAATCTCCTTCATCACCTTGGCGAGAGCGATTTCGAGTTCCGCCAACTTCTGGTCGGCATAGTCCTCGGCATCAAAGCGAAGTCTCGCGGCGTCTTCGCGCGCCATCACTAAAATGCGGTTGGCGCCGGCTTGAGCTTGTCGTACGATCTCTTGTTTGGAGATGAGGCGCTCAGCGCGCGTTCGAGCCTCTTGGACGATCTCGTCCGCCTCCAGCGATACTCGGTCGAGGTACTCGGAGCGTTCCTTGATGATCCACTGCGCTTCGCGCATCTCAAGGGGGAACCGTTCCTTTGCCGCGGAGATGAGATAGAGTACCTCGTCGCGCGAGATGAGTACCGAAGCAGAAAGTGGCATCGCCTTGGCATTGGCCACGATCTCTTCAATTCGATCCAAGAGCATCGCCAGATTGGGCTCTTGCGCATCGGGGTATTCGTCGTCGAAGTCGGTCATTTCCCCGGCAGTCCTTTATTGTTCAACTAGCTGAATTTAGCCACGATGGCGCGCGCCACCGGTTCTGGCACAAAGCCGGAAACGTCGCCGCCATAGGAGGCCACTTCACGAAGAAGCTTAGAGGCAACGAAGGAGAACTCCGAAGAGGTAGGTATGAAGACGGTGTCGATTCCGGAAAGCTGTCGGTTCATTTGCGCCATCTGTAGCTCGTTCTCAAAGTCCGAGACCGCGCGTAGACCGCGCACAATTACCGTGGCACCTATCTCAGCGGCAAGATTAACCACCAGCGAAGAGAGGCTCACGATCTCGACGTTGGACAACTTTGCGGTGCACTTCTCGATAAGCTCTTTGCGCTCATCGAGATGAAAGAGCGCGGTCGCCTTCTGGGGATTGCGCATCGCCGCCACCACTACGGTGTCAAAGAGCTTCGAAGCGCGCTCCACCACTTCGAGATGGCCGTTATGAAAGGGATCAAAAGATCCCGGAAATAGCGCGAGTTTCAAACTCCGTCCTCTCGGCTCAATAATTCCGTATTTTTTTGCTGGGGAACTAAAAATGTCACCACGGTATCGCCGTACCTTTTCAGGGTAGTTTGCCGCCAACGCTGGTTTGCGGGGATCTCCCGATTCGACTCCGCGACGAGAAAACGGGCGTTGATCGAACTCAAGAGCCGATCCCAGGAGTCAAAGTCATAGGGGGGATCACAAAAGCAGATATCGGCCGCGGTGGCAGTGGCGCCACCAAGGTAGACAAGCGCGTCTCGGCGGATCACTTTAAATTCGCATCCCCCTTCGCGGGCGAGACTAGCAACGCTGCGATGGAGATTTATCACCGTAACCGGATCGGACTCCACAAAAGTCACCTTCTTGGCGCCACGCGATGCCGCTTCAAAACCGAGCGATCCCGTCCCGGCGAAGAGATCAACTACGTGTGCCCCCTCGAGATCGAACTTGCCATAGAGGGTGTCAAAGATCGCCTTGCGTACCCGAGCGGTGGTCGGCCGCGTTCGAGCGCCAACCTTTGGGTGGATGGCACGACCTTTTTGTATTCCGCTTTGAATCCGCATTGCGACTCTAAACCTAACTGACCGTCGACTTCTGTGCAACATGGCTCCAGATTTGGACTCCATCTCTCCCCAGGCGCGGCGCTTCTACTTGGTCTAGCTGCGGAAAAGAAACTCGGCATCTTCGACGCTCAAGAAGGCCAACATCTCTTGGCGCAGCTCTGCAAAACTTCCCAACGAGGGGTCCGCACCCACTACGGCGCGGGCCACCTCGCGCGCCTGGAGAAGCAGCTTCCGATCGCGCGCCAGCGAAGCGATGCGCAAGTCCGAACTGCCCTTTTGCCGCGCGCCAAGCAGGGTTCCTTCTCCTCGCAACTCCAAGTCGCGCTCGGCAAGGAAAAAACCGTCCGTAGAGGCAACGCAAGCTTGTAGGCGCGCCGCGGTGCTCACCTCTAGCTCTGCGGTCTCCACCAAATAGCACCAAGACTTCTCCGTGCCGCGGCCCACGCGTCCGCGCAGTTGATGGATCTGGGCGATGCCAAAGCGCGAAGCATCAAGAATCACCATCACCGTGGCGTTGGGGACGTCCACTCCCACCTCGATCACCGTGGTGGCTACGAGCACGTCGATCTCGCCGCGGCGAAACTGTTCCATCACCGCACCCTTTTGCACCGTGGGCATCTGGCCATGCAAGAGCCCAAGGCGCAAGCCCGACAGGCGCGTCGCGCCGAGCTCTTCAAAGGTCGCCGTGGCAGAAGCCGCGGCGACCTTCTCGGAATCCTCTACCAGCGGGCACACCACATACCCTTGTCGGCCCGCCGCGACTTCCCGCTTGAGGCGATCAAAGACTTTGCCCACCTTCTCCTCGTCGTCGGCCCAGCGAGTCACAATCGGCGTTCTTCCCGGGGGAAGCTCATCGAGCACGCTGTAGTCCAGGTCGCCAAATACTGTCATCGCTGCGGTGCGCGGAATGGGAGTTGCGGT
>JAKASN010000173.1 GCA_021819025.1 Actinomycetes bacterium
TACGCTCCGTGGTGAATCTTGCATAGCGAGACGCCGTTGGGAACGATGGGAAGTCCTCGGCTGTCTGAGTCGGGGACGATATGCGCGGCATCAAGGAGTTCGCGATGTCTAAGTCCACAGATAGTGCAGCTTGAGTGGTATGCCGCAAGTACGCGTTCGCGAAAGAGTGGCTGATGAAGACGTTGCTTGGCGAGTGCCACCGCATAGCTGCGCTTTATGTCCGCTTCGACGATTGATTCGCCGAGGAGCCGCGCCGACCCCTCGAGGGGCGCGATGGTTACCTGTAGCAACTCTGGATCGTCAGCGACAACGAAGACCGGAAAATAGGGGAGGTAACTTCCCGGGGAGATTCCCACAAACCATACCAGGGGCACTGACTCGTTGAGGCAAGCTCGAAGCGCGCGGTTCTCGGGATGGTCGGGATCGCTGCCCCGATACTTGTAGGTCTGAAGGCCCCCGCCGTCGATGCTGTCATGGTATGGCGGAAGCTGATTCGGGGCCGTGAAGGCGGTGCGAATCGAAATGGGGTGGGCGAATCCGGCTGGCTTGCGGATTCCTTGTTGGCCGATGAGAGGGATGCGTTGTCCGGCGAAGCTGAAATTCCGCAGCATCTCGCCAGTGAGTGCGGATCCATATTTGGCACTAGCTGCGTTGAGCCAGGTCATCATGGAGGCACGAAACTCTCTGCCATCGATGGCCATGGCCTCAGACTAGCAAAGTTTCGCTTGCGGTTTGATCTTCGTGACATCCACGGCAAGAATATCTGGCCATTTTCCCAAGGCGATGCCAGGGATTGGCGGAGTGGGGAGGGCAGTGCTCGGTTCGGGGAGCCGGGGCCTAATTTGTCATGCCGCAGCGTGGGTAAGTCCCGATCAGGGGGCGTCGAGGGTGCCTCTGATGACCCGGCGTCGCCGGCGGTGATAGTGTTGTTGGCTAATGGGAGGCCGAGTGTGGCAAGGGAAATCTAGCGTGGCGTCGCGGCGAGTTCTCGGAGCGGCCATCACCTTGGCGGGAGCGATAGCACTTGGCGGATGTGGCTCGCCGACCTCCCTCGGCAAGGCCTCACTACCGCATAAGGGCGCTTCGTTCGCCAAGAGAGATGCTCCCAAGAGGCCGTTGACGCAAAAGCGCGCGCCCACGGAGATAATCACCTCAACGCAAAAAGGAGCATTGGGGCTCGCCGTCGCCGGCACCACAAGGATCCTTCGAACCCTCGCTCCTTGGCAACCAGGCGGAGGGGTCGGCGCATGGGCTCTCTCTCCGAACCAACTAAATGTGCTCGTTGGCGTAGGCCAGGGAACCTGCCCGCCGGCATTAGAAGTGATGTCCCTAGCTAATCCCACCCGGCGATCCGCAGTGCCGGGGGTTTCCTATGCCCAAGGAGCCGCCTTTGCGCCCGACAGCTCGGTCTTTGCGGTCGCGGGGGCGAATTGCCCGTGGACGCCGACAAGTACCACTGCGATAATTATCGTGGCGGGGAGATCTCGCGTCACTCTCGAGGCTCACCTCGCAAGTTTTAGCCTCTCGCAATGGGGAGGACCCGGTGGCGACTATCTCATCGGCAGCTCAGTGGTGCCTGAGCCGGGGACGCCAGCAATACGCGTGCCGGGAGTTATTATGAAGTTTCCCGTGGCGGTCGTGGAGTTGAACCGTCTTCACAACATGATCATCGCCACCGCTACGCCCAAGGCGCCAGAAGCAGGATGTTGGCTCGCTTCGCCGAGCCTCGAGCCGGGAACGGGCCTCCTTGCGGTAGTGCAGGACTGTCCAGGGAACTTTGGACCCAGTATCGGTTCGAGCGAATCCTGGTCCTCGACGAAGATCCTCTTGTGGAATCTTGCCCGCGGCGCGATTCAGCGTCAATTCGCCGCGATACCCGCGGGTTACCAGGTAGGCAGCGTGCAATTCGATCCATCTGGCACGGAACTCTTTTACTCTGCGGTGCCGGTGATAGGAAGGGCAACTGCGATAACTTCACCAAGGACTTTTCAAGTTTCCCGCGGTGTCACCCGCTTGGTCCCTGCGGGAGTCTTTGAGATCGGTGTATGGCTAACTCCCTGAGCGATCGATGCCAACACGATAACCCTTGACATCGACGAACTTCAGTTGACAACCCGCCTTTTAGCGTGATCGTCGCCGCTCGCGATGCCCAAGGAATGGTTTGTCAGGCTCGGCAAGCTCTTCCTCAAGTTCCCAAAGGCCCGGAAAAAACAACATCTCCCGAGCCCTTGGTGGCTTCGCGTCTAGGCGATCAGAGCTTAAAGCCCGGATCTATGGTGGTGAGAGGGATCGCTTGTACCCAATCGTAGGAGTTATCGAGGTACATGGTTCCTCCGACGATGACCGGGTTGACGATGCCGAAGCGCCCTCCAGGGGAGTAGCTAGAGATCTCGGCTCCGCTAGATGGGTTGATCGAATAGATGGTTGGTCCCGAGGCAACCCAAAGGATGCCGTGATAGTAGACCGCACCTCCGCGTCCGGCACCCGCTGGTCCAGCGTTCTGGTAGTTGAAGCTCCAGAGCTCTTTTCCGGTGGCCTCATTGAGCGCAAAGAGCTGTGAAGTGACTGGGCTGCCAACATAGACAACTCCATGGTGAACCATGATCACGCCTGACTTGTACGCCGGAGATGTCGCGCCCGAACCCAGCGTGGTCGACCAAACTACCGCTCCGGTTTTGGCATCCATGGCATAGACCGCGAGGTTGACCGTCCCGGCTTTTTGGTTGAAGTCGACAACGGAATCTTGGAAGATCAGGCCGTTGGCTTGATCCACTGCGGGTGAGTTGTCTCCCATTCCGGTATTGAAGATGCTGAGGTTGGTCGGCTGCTTCCAGTTGACCGCTCCAGAACTCGCGTCGATGGCAACGACGTTGCTGGAGTTCGAGGTGCCTACGATGATCTCGGTCTTTTTAGTGGTTGGGTCGGTGTAGGTGTTCGGTGAGGACATGCTGTCGAATCCTCCCATGGGAGTTTCGAATTTTACCGCGCCCGTCGCCCCATCAAAGGCCCAGAGGGTTCCGCCGCCGGTTGGCTCATAAACCGTGGATCCCACTACTACTGGCGAGGCCATCGCCTCACCATGGAAGTCCTGGCGCCACACCAAGCGGCCGGTCTGCTGGCTGAAGGCATAGATTGCCGAATACATCAGGCCACGGGTGAGCGAGAAGTTGCCATTGTTGAGATAGAACTTGAGCAGTTGTGAGAACGGGAATCCCGTGTCACCAACTGTGACGTAGATCATGCCATTGGCCACGATGGGGTTGCCCATGGGCGTGTTGGCAAGAGGGTATGACTCCCAGAGCTGCTGACCTGTTTGAGCGTCGATGGCGTAGAGGTGATAGTCGTCGCTTTCGGCGTAGATGATCCCGCCCACGGCAGTCACCCCCACGGCGTTCCCGAGGTTCTGAGTCATCTTCACCGGAGCGCTGCGGTCCCCCAATTGCTGAACGTCGGCGTATGACTGATTGAAGGGAACCGCTGCGGATTCGGCGAAGTTCCACCGAACCCCGCTTTGGACCCAAGAAGGGGCACCTTTCGGTGCATCATAGGCGGAGTTGTGGTCTTGGCCCCCGGCATAACTCGTCCATGAAGCAGGGAAGGAGGCTTGGTTAGAGCTATTGGGCGTGGGCGGCGCGACGATGGCCTGAACTTTTTCAAGTAACCCGACAGGTGTGGCCGAAGTGACGAGATTTATCTGATATCCGCTCTGCGACAAGCTCTTGATGAGTGCCGGAGAGAAAGACGCTGTGGTGCCGACGAGATAGAGCGTCGGGAGCCCTGCAGCCGGTTGGAATGGTTGCACCTCATAAGTAGAGTTGGGGTTCACTTGAGGTGCGGTCATGATTTGGAGGGCCGATGCGGTAGCGGGTCCGAGATTATTGGCGTCCTGGGTGACGAGCAAGGCGCCTCCAAAGCGGCTGGCGAGAGCTTGACCAGCAACGACGTCCGTTGAGCTGTCCCGGGAGATGTTGTTTATCATATTGGCAGAACCGGGAACGAGCACGACCGTCGAAGTCCCGCTTGGAAAGAGGCGCTCTGCAACCTGGGCGGCAAACGACGGCGACGGCCCAGACGCGGCATCGACCGCCACACTAGTTGATCCGATGGTGCCCCCGGCCGAGATGGCGCTCGCAGCCGCCGCAAGGGCCGTGGTGGTCATGATGAGACGAGTACGTATCTTCAAAGTAGTTTCCTCCCGCGAAAATCCCCCCTGGATTTTCACAGAGGAAGCTACCAGCGTTGCCTTCTGAGTTTCCATTGGCGCACCCTCTTATATTCCACTAAGAAGGCATCCAGCTGGGCTGTCGATGCTCTTTTGCCCCGAGGGATTCGTTGGGGTAACTTAGCGGTCCCGCCGCTGTGCGCCTTGGGTAGATGGTGCAATGCTGCGGGTGTGGCGCGATATCTCGGGTCCAAGGCCGATCCCGGTTCGCATGCCTCAAGCAGGAGGGGCAAGTTCGCGAGGAACTTTATTCGGCGTTGGAGATCAAATGTTGCGCGCGCGCCCATTCCACCGCTTCTCCACGGGAGTGCACGTCGGCCTTGCGCATGATGCTCGCAGCATGTGCACGAACGGTGCCCTCGCTCAAATAGAGCCTTGCGGCGATCTTGCGATAAGAGAGTCCCGTGGCAAGAAAGCCCAGCATCTCTTGTTCGCGCGCAGTTAGGAGCATCTTCGAGCCATGGCGCGTCGAGACGATCTCGGCGAGTCGCGCGCCAAGTTGGCGTCCCTTCTCGGGGTTTGCGCTGCGACATATTTCGTCGATCATCTGGCGCAGGCTATCTTCAGTGATTTCAACAGCGCACCCACCATCGGATAAAGTGGCTTGGAGCATCTGGGTTAGCGACTCCTTCATCAAGGTGCGCTGCCTGCTAAATTCCGAGTTCACTCTCTGCAAGTGCGAAAGGGCGATCCCAAAGATTGTACTTGCCACCGATGCCACGACAACTTCCATCATCCATCCCGGGTGCATGAAGTGGTGCGTCGTCATCTTGACCGTGCCCATGTGGGCCGCCACGAGTATGCTCTCACCACCCAGGCCGAAGAGAAAGTAGCGCCAACCAAATGCGGTGAGAACTTCAGCTACCACTACCGGCGTGATCGCCAGTGCAGGGACTTCGCTACTGTGAAAGTTTGCGACGTAAAAGAGCATCGAATAGGCGGCGTCACGCGAAATTGCGAAGCGGTAGTCTTTCGCGACGTTCCCAGCGCGCAAATGTCGCCAGAGTTGGTACGCAGTGTCAACGGCTGACACCACCATGACATCCTCGACAGCGGGTTGGTCGGGTGAGGTCATGAGAATTGCCGCGCATATGAGCGGTATCAAGGCACGCAGCCATACCACCAG
>JAKASN010000174.1 GCA_021819025.1 Actinomycetes bacterium
TTCCGATCTAGAGGATATTTAGCGGAAAAGATCCTCTTGATACGGTCGTATGATTTCACCTGCAACCGACGATTCGCGGAAGTAGCTAGGCGAGATGCCGCGTATTACCACCGCAGGGATCGCTCCATCCTTAGGTTTTGCCAACTCCGCTGCGGAAGCGAGTTCGTCCGCCAAGGCGACTTGGGTTGCGGTCAGCTCCCTGCCACTTGCATCCCTACTGCCGCGTAGATCGACAATTGCCGCCACCCCAGCCACCCCGAGTGCGACATCGGAAACCCCGCACCGCCAGGTTCTCCCAAAGGTATCCGAGACGATCACACCGACCTGTAGAGAAGCCTTGGCGCGGATCCTGTCGCGAATGCGCCTCGCGGATCGGTCGGGATCTTTGGGGAGAAGAGCGATGGTGCCCGTCGGCATATTGGATTGATCGATTCCAGCATTGGCACAGACATATCCCGAATGTGTTTCGGTGATGAAAAGTCCTTGGCGCCGTCGCAGAATCCGTCGCGATTCCGAGAGGATGATCGCCTCTAGCTGGGGCTCAAGAGGGGCAGAGGTATCGATTGTCACCGTGCGCCCCTCTGCTTTGGACACGATTTTCTGCGTTACCACGACAACGTCGAAGTCCTGCAATTCAAAGTTTCCCATGATGAGGTCGGCGATGTTGTCACCACGGCGGACTTCGGGAATTCCGGTGACTCCGGTGATCAAGACGTTCGGTGCTGGTGGCGTTCTGCGATCCTCAGGCGTCAATGAGGTGCCTCAGAAAGTTTCCCAGCGCCTCTTTTGCTTGGAGAGAATCCATAATGGTGTTGCAATGAGATACCGAAAAGCCCATTTTCTCAATTTCTGGAGCTAACTCCGCGTCCAAGTCGTCGATAATGATATTTCGCGCAAAGCCCGCGTAAAAGGCTGCTACGCCAAGCGCACTGGCACCAAAACCCAGAGAAGCCAAGAGGCGATCAGCGGGGCCCTTGATGGCGTTGCCCGCGACGATTGGCGATATCGCAAATGTTCTGGCCCGGCGCGCTTCAAGCACTTCGGAGAGTTCGCCAATGCTCATCATCGGGGCGATAGAGAGGATAGGGTTGGATGGTGCGATGACGATAGCTCGGGCATCGCGCAGAGCGTATCTTGCTGCGAGGGTTAAAGTCGCGTCGTCGGGGGAGTGGTAGTTGACCGCGACGACGTCACAGTCGTGGTGGCGCTTCACGAAGTACTCCTGGAAGCCGATCGTCTCCTGGCTTTTGTCGGCGTTGACCACGGTGATGTGGGTTCGCATCGGCTCGTCGCTGACCGGGACAACTTTGACGTCGATGCCGAGGCTCTCTGCGAGCTCAGTGGTCACTTCGCTCAGTGTTGCGCCGGCGGCGAGCCGCCCGCTGCGGTATAGATGAGTTGCCAAATCTAAATCGCCGAGGCGAAACCAGGTCGGGCCGCCCAAGGACTCTAGGCGTTGCATCACACGCCAAGTTTCGTCCGCTATGCCCCATCCCGTTGCAGTGTTGACCAACCCGGCCAAGGTGTAGAGGACGGTGTCGATGTCTGGCGAGATATGCAGGCCGTGCATAATCTCGTCGTCGCCGACGTTCACTACGGCTACGATCTCCTCACCGCCAAATGCCATCCTGGCACCCTCAAGAAACTTGGCCGCCCCGACCCCTCCGCACAATACAGCAATCATGATGGGAAATCCTAAGTGAGAATCGCCGTCGGCACAGCGCCACGGCCACTTCGACTGAAGTTGCTCAAGCTCGTGAGCTCCAGCCCTCCAGCGTCGCGTGGAGCGCCTCTTTTGCCAGGTTGAATTCTTGAGAAATTCGAGAGACGACCTCAGCCACGGGCTTAACCGCGTCGATCGCGCCAATGCCTTGGCCGCTGCCCCAGACGTCGCGCCACGGTTTGACGCCTAGGCCCGCATCCGAAAAGTTCATTGAGCCAGCGACTTTATCTTCGAGAGAGTCGGGATCGAGGCCGGCCCGAACGATAGAGGGCTTCAAATAGTTTCCGTTGACCCCGGTGAAAAAGGGTGTGTAAAGGATGTCCGCCGCAGCTCCCGCCACGATCATCGCCTTATATTCGTCGGCCGCATTGGCCTCTTCGGTAGCGATGAATGTCGATCCGATGTACCCGAAGTCAGCGCCCATCGCCAAGGCGCCAAGGAGAGCCCTTCCTGTGGAAATAGCACCGGAGAGCAGCAGCGGCCCGTCGAAGATTCTGCGGATCTCGCCTATCAGGGCCAAGGGGGAGATCGATCCCGCGTGGCCCCCAGCTCCCGCGGCTACCGCGATGAGACCGTCGGCGCCCTTGTCGAGGGCTTTCTCGGCAAAGCGAAGATTGATTACGTCGTGAAGCACGATCCCGCCATAAGAGTGAATCGCATCGAATACTTCTTCGCGCGCTCCGAGCGAGGTGATTACCACCGGCGCCTTATGCCTCAAGGTCACTTCTAGGTCGGCCTCGAGGCGGTCGTTAGATCTATGAACGATGTGGTTGAGTGCGTACGGGGAGACGGTGAGGTGTGGATTGGCACCTCTCTCTCGTGCGAGGGATTCTTGGATTTCACCTAGCCACTCGTCGAGGCGATTGGTGCCCCGAGCGTTAAGGGCGGGAAATGACCCGATGATCCCCGCTTTGCATTGGGCGGTCACCAAAGTGGGATTGGAAACGATGAACATCGGAGCCGCTACGATCGGCAGGCGGCAGTAGCCGGAGAGGCGCTCGGTCAAAGGGTGCAAAGGCGCTTCCTTGTCTTGAGTTAAGGCGTAATTTAGTTTGCTAGCGAACTAGCTCAACGTTAGCAAACGATGTCCAAAAGGTAAAACGGACTTGACAGGGGGCTAGCGAGACGCACTCGTGCGTCCGCCAGTGACGAAGTTGCGGCGCGGATCTTCGCTGGGGCCAGATATCGGGGCCGAACCGGGCGCGGTTAGTCTCAAATGCCAGATGTTAATATCGCCCAATCAGCTTATTGCAGCAACAAAGCGATGAGAGTCGCATGGGAAGCCACAGCGCTCCTCGGCCCGAGAACGGGAGTGGGCGAATTCTGTTATCACGCCGGTGTCGAGCTTGCCAAGCTCGACGGTATCGAACTCTCGGCCTTTGCGGTGTCATGGCGGAGAAGGCGGCTTCTCGTAGACGCGTTGGGGGCGCGCGTGTCGGTGCGGCAGTTGGCGATGCCCGCGCGTCCGCTCCAGACCTTGTGGTCGCGCTCTGACTTTCCACCCGTGGAGCTTTTCATCGGGCGCGCAGATATCGTGCATGGGACGAATTTTGTGGTGCCACCAGCTCGTTGGGCAAAGCGAGTGGTGACCGTGCATGACTTGACCCCACTTCTTTTTCCCGAGGCCGCCCATCGTTCCACGCTGGTATTCCCGAGGCTGATCGCACGTGCCATCGACCGCGGTGTCCTGATTCATACCCCAAGCGAATTCGTGGCACGCGAGGTTGTCGAGCACTTTGGTGCTGATCCGAGTAGGGTCTTCGCCGTTCATCACGGCATCCCGCAACTAGAAGAAGCACGTGACTTTACGCATGCGGAGCTTGGCGGATTTTTGAGCCGAACGGCACTGGGGGGAGCACCTTTCATTTTGGGTCTGGGAACTATCGAGCCGCGGAAGGACTTCGTCAGCCTCGTTGCGGCCTTCGCTTTGATCGCCTCCGAGGAGCCCGACCTGCGATTAGTAATTGCTGGCCAGAAAGGATGGGGATCGGCAACCCTGGACGCGGCAATTGCGGCAAGTCCGTTCCAAGATCGTATCCAGCTCACTGGCTATCTCAGTGCGCGGGAACGAAATTGGCTCTTGGCCAATGCTGCGGTATTCGCCTACCCCTCGATTTACGAGGGCTTCGGCCTTCCCCCTATCGAGGCGATGCGTTTCGGTACTCCGGTGGTTTCTAGCGACGCGGGGTCGTTGCCCGAGGTCCTGGGAGATGCGGCAGAATTTTTTCCGGTGGGGAATTCCCAAGCCCTCGCCAAAGCGATATTACTCTTGCTGCATAACGACCAGCTACGCCAAAGCCAAATTGAACGTGCTTCGAGTTGGATTGCGCAATTTAGCTGGACGAACTCGGCACGCGGGCTGACGAAGATTTACCATGCCGCGCTCGGAGGCTAGCTGAGATCCCAACTAGGGTCATAACGGGCCTATGAATGAGAAGATCGTAGTTTTGCCAGAGCAGCTGCACTCCCCGACGCCGGGAGGTATCGGCGTTTTTACCGCTGAGACCCTCAAGCGCATGGTCGCCGAGGTGGGGGAGTTCGGCGCGGAGATTGCCCTTTACGGCTCGAGGTCCTCCGGTGCATACGACCGCTTTTGCGATTTCGGGGTGCCGGTCACTTTTTCGCGCTTGAACCATCGACTCCTTCTCATGGCGTGGGCGCGGGGGCTTGCCAGTGAAGGGAGCGGCTATCACGCCAGCGTGAGCTTCTCGATGGCGGCACCCTTGACCAAGGCGGTGCCTCGCAGAATCGTGACCATTTACGATCTCGCATTTCGAAGCGTACCGGGGTCCTTTACTCGCCATGGCGTGCGGTGGCACGAGGCGCGCCTCAAAGCGATCCTCGATTCAGCTGCCGATGTCATCACTATTTCAGAGCAATCGCGCGCCCAGCTGCTTGAAGCCGGCTTCTCGGCTGATCGCATCGTCTTGGCGTTGCCGGGATCTGACCATCTCCCCAATGTTGACAGCTTGGGGACCGAGTTGCTGCTTGGGAAACTTGGAGTCCGCTCAGATTTTTTGCTAACTGTGGGCACCCTAGAGCCTCGCAAGAACCTCGCACGTGTCATAGAGGCGGTTCAGTTGTGTCGCTCGGAGCTCCGGAGCGAATATCCCCTCCTCGTGGTCGGACCGCAGGGATGGGGCCACGCGGCCCAAGGGGCCACGGGCGTCCACTTTCTGGGGTACCTCGATGACGCGATTCTCGCCGGTCTCTATGCGCGGGCGGCCGCCTTGGTCTACGCGCCACTTTTTGAGGGATTCGGCCTCCCTCCCATCGAAGCCATGGCAAGCTGTACCCCGGTGGTTGCCTCCTTGTTGCCCTCAACGAGCTCGCAGTTCTGTGAAATTGTCGACCCTTATTCGGTATTGGACATAGCGCGAGGGATCAGCGACGTCCTCTCAGACGATCGGCGCAAGTCTCGCCTGGTTCGAGAAGGCCTACTTCACGTCTCTACGATGCACTGGAACGATACCGCACGCAAGATCCTGGCGGCGGCTTCCCTTGGAACGGTACGCTAGATGGCCTTTTGGGGACTTGGCCGTGGTCGTTGTCGGTATGAGATATGAGGCGAGTCTCGGTGGACCTCAGTGCGGTTCCGGCCAAC
>JAKASN010000175.1 GCA_021819025.1 Actinomycetes bacterium
GTCGAATTCGAAGTCGAACCTGGACATCACGCCCTGCAGATCCGCGATGGCCGCAACTCGAGCCGAACTGAGAGCTTCGATGCGGCCGAGGATCGAGTCGTCGCCTTTCGATGTTCCGGAAAGAGGTTTCTCCCGCTCTTTCTCCTCTCATTCGTCGTGCCAAGCCTGGCGCTGGCTCTCACTCGCGAATAGCGCTGATACCACGACGCACCGATCGGTGAACCGATGCGGCGGCCGCTGATTTTTCGCCTCCGTGCCCAGCGCGCTCTGCGGGCAAGTCCCAAAACACCCAGATTGCACTCAGCGACTTGCCCGGCGCTCGTCACCCAATAAGAGGGCGCCTTATTCCCAAATTCCGTCCCACCAGCGTGACCGGCGGGCTTATGGGCGCTTGCGGCTAGTGATGAATTCGCTTGGTATTGGACACGATGCGGGAAAGCCGATTTGGACCGAACTTGCGGCTCGACAAAGAGGTGAGCTCAGGACGTGATCGGCTCCTACCCGAGGAGCTCCTCGGACGCGACACCTGATAAACAAGAGTGCCCAATGCAAGCGCAACGACACCACTCCATTGTGGTGCATATGGCCCCGCAAAGTCATCTTCGTTGCTTGTCGACCTCGGCGAGCCCGATCAGCCTGCACCTCAATGATGGTCAAGCACCGATGGCGTATAAGCCTCCCCTGGCAGATCTCCCCGCCGTATTACCGCCCACCAGTAGAGCTTCGGTAAGGTTCCTCTTCCAGCCGCGCCGCGAAGAAAAGCGCCCCTCCCCACCAGTGATGGTGCCCGTAGGCATCTTGGCCGCCCTGCTTGGCGCAGGAGAATCGCGGGGTGCGCAAGTACCGTTGCATCCCGAGCGTGACAGCGCGACAAAGTTCGTCCCAAGCATCTCTTGTGGCGCCTCGGCGATGTCATCGCGCCCCATCAAGAGGAGATTACTCGTCGATAGCCACCTCGGTTAGGCGCCCGGAGAAGACGTCGTAGACAAAGCCGCGAATGCTCGATTTATTGGCAATGAAGGGATTGGCCTGGAGGCGGATCAAGGTCTGCTTCACGTCAGCACCGGTGTCGGAGAATGCCTCAATCGCCCAGTTTGGCCGCATCCCCACTTCGCCTTCGATATCTTTGACGAACTTCTCTGGTTGGAAAGTTAGCATTCCGCAATCGGTGTGATGCACCACCACAATCTCATTGGTTCCCATCATCCGTTGCGAGATCACGATAGAACGGATCGCATCGTCGGTTGCTGCGCCACCGGCATTGCGGATCACGTGCGCGTCACCCTCCTTGAGACCAAACATCTCAAAGATATTCATGCGCGAATCCATGCAGGCCAAGATGGTGAGCTTGAGCTTAGGACGAAGCGCGAGGCCCCCTTTGTCGAAGCTGGCCTCATATGTGCGCGCATTTGCCAAAAGGCCTTCAGTGGACGACAACTATCCTCCTCGATGCTCGAACCCAAGGAAAAATCCTAAATGCCACTCGGGAACTAAATGCCGCTGCGATGCTGGGGGAGCCATAAAACCAAACGAACCGCGCGACCCAAGGCGCTAACTCGCCACAAGTTTTCTGCTTGAGTCGTCAAGCCCCACGTCACGGAGCTAGCTTCGCTAACAATTCCTTATCAGCTCAGCAATTATGACCCACTAATAGGATAGGCGTGTGAGCGAAGTGCGACCGGTGTGCGAAAGATACCATGAGGCAGTAGAACTCATCGGCGCGCGGTGGAGCGGGACGGTTATTCTCGCGATGTTGGACGGGCACCGGCGATACGCCGAGCTGAAGGCAGCCATTCCCGGCATCAGCGACACCATGCTCGCGCAAAGATTGCGCGAACTTGAGGGGGCAGACCTAGTGCGTCGCGAGGTGATACCTTCGACTCCTGTACGGGTCGAATATTCCTTGACGTGCCGAGGCGCAGAGTTGAGGCCCGTGGTGCAAGCGCTGCTCGCCTGGTCGCACAAGTGGATAACCTCGGCCCAAGACGGCGATCCTCACCGATGCTTTGACCGCCAAAGCCACCTGGTGAGCACTTCGACGGAATCCACCTGAATTTCCCTAGCGTGGCTTAGCGATAGGTGACGACGAGATCTTGGTAAAAAAATAATAAAGGAGAAGACAAGAGATGAAACTGTCAAAGGCGCTACGTGGCTTCGCGAGGGGGTCGCTGGCAACGATCTTCGTTACCGGAGGTCTTGATGTGATTCAGCACCCCGAAGGACGCGCCCAGGTAGCTCAAGAATTCCTCGACAAGGCGAAAAAGGTTGTCCCGATGCTTCCCGATGACAACACCACCATCGTGAAGGCAAACGCCGCGCTCCAACTTGGGGCCGGGGCGATGCTCGGACTCGGCATTTTCCCCCGCATCGCTTCTTGGCTCTTGATCACCTCGCTGGTACCTACCACCATCGGTGGCCATCCCTTCTGGGGAATCGAAGACCCCAAGCAACGCGCCATGCAAAGAGCGCACTTCAACAAAAACATCGGCATTCTCGGCGGTTTGATCTTTGCCGCGCTTGATGCCAAAAAACCCACCAAGAAGCCAGCTGCAGCGGCCCCCGTCAAAACCACAGCCAAAACCCACAAATCCTGACTGTTCAAGAGAAGGCAACTTTCCCCTTGAATTCTCTCCTGGGGAAAGCAGCCTCCCGATAATGCCCGGCCAAGCCGCGCAACACGCCGGGTCGGGCACGGCGTCGACGCCACAGCTTGTCTTGATGTGCGAACACCTCTGCTGTGCAGATACCTAAAGTTGCGATGCACTGGGCACGCCGGTTAGCCCCGCGCGAGTCGCGGATCTGACCAAGGGCTCTTCAGCGGTTCTTTTTAGCGGGACGCGAACCCTTAGATCGCTGCTCTGAGGGGCCGATCTCGCTCACCGCTGGAATTGGGGGAAGGCTTCCACCCAGCCGCAAGGAGATCTCCCTCGCTGCACCGAGGAGGGGCTCTAAAAGAGTGGAAACGAGCTTTTTGCGAGAGTACTCAGAACTAGGAACCGCCACGTTGATGGCGGCGACGATCCCTTGTCCCCCCTGGGTAATCGGCGCGGCAATGGAGCTCAGACCCGGTATCGCAGACTCCTGCTGGATGAGATACCCGTCGTGACGCGCCAGTTCGAGCTGGGTGATCAGTTCATCCATGGTTCTCACCGCATTGGGTCCCCAGGTACCGGCGAAGGAGGCCTCAGAGATGCAGCGCCTTAGTTCGCTCTCGGAGAGTCCAGAAAGAATCACCTTGCCAATTGAGCTGAACACCGCGGGAACCGTGGAACCGACCCGGATTCCCGCCGCCAGCAAGCTGTCGCGCCGTGGGACACGCGCGACAAAGAGCACTTGATCACTGTAGAGGACTCCGAGATTCACCGTCTCCCCAGAGAACACTGCCAGGCCGCGCATCGTGGGTGCTGAAGTCTGCACTAGATCGAGACCCTGTACCGCGGCAAATCCAAGTGCCAGAACGCTCGTTCCGGGACGTACGTGGCCGTCCACGGTTCGTTCGAGGTATCCTTCCTCCTCAAGCGTAGCTACGAGGCGAAAAGTCGTGGGCATGGGAATTCCGCTCAGATCGGCGAGATCCTTGACGCGAAGAGCGGGCTGTTCCGCGCTGAAGAGCGAGAGAAGGCGGAGGCCTTTGGCTAGGGCCTCTACGCGATATGAGCGTGCTTGCTTGGCAAGTTCTTCGTGAGCACTAGAGCCCGATGGCCCATCCTCTGGTGTATTTATGTGCCTTCTTGTTCATTCGCGGACAGAAATCCTACTCTAGGCGATCTCGGGAGCCCGGGTTCTCCAAGATAGCTTGGGGCAAATATCACTTGTGCAGCCGCCTTGGGATCTTGGCGCCCGAGGCCGTGAGCGAAATCCTTTGGGGCCATCGTTGGGTTCACACGCGAAAGATCCTTATCTGCAGGGCAAGTGTCGAATAGTACCCGATCAAGGTAGAGATCTCAAAGATCGTCGCCTCTCCGAGAATCGCAACCAGGCGAAGATAGTCCTCGTCGTTCAAGTCGCTGTAGTCCACCAGCCGCCGCGAAAGTTCAAAGGCCGCCTCTTCTTCCATGGTCAAGGGCTTGGGAGTTGCGCCTAGGCTCAACGAGACGAGATCGTCCTGGGTCAATCCCGCCTCCAGGCCGAGCGGCTCATGGGCACTTCGCTCAAAGCGACACTCCCCCTTCGTGGCGACCATGAGAATCGCAGACTCGCGAACCCGCGGCGAGATTTCCCCGCGATAGCGAATCGCCGCGCCGAGCTCCTGCAGGGCGCTTCCGAGAACTGGAGCCAGCAGCATGGCATTGAAAGGTCCCTCGAGAGCACCGTCTTTTCCAAGCAGTGCGAACTTTGCTCTCCCCTGAGATCGTCTCCCCCCAGAGATCTCATCGAAAAGAGCGATCTGCTCTAAATTGAGTTGATCACGGCTCATGCGGCGCAAGCGCATCTCAATTACCTCCGCGACTATCGGCATCATTGCCCTGGCCCGGCGCGACAAAGATATTCTCCATCTCTCCGAGACCTCCGATCCTAATTAATGGAGTGCGGTGCACTATCGCACCGGGGTGCTCTTTGTAATCATGAACAATGGGCGCTACGCGATCATGGACCAGCTTGGCCAACGCCAGGGATTCTCGAGACTCCCCTGGCCGAAGCTGGATCACATCGATATCGCCCAACTTGGCGCGGCATTCGGCGCCGAGGTCGCCAAAGTCGCCAGCCACGGCGAGTTAACCACCGTCTTGGACCGAGTCGTCCCCGGGCTCGCCGCGCTAGATCATCCGGTACTTTTAGATGTCACCATCGAGACCTCAGAAAACTTAGCTCTCTAAAGCGGCTCCTCGAACTGGGGTCTTCCCCAGAGAAAACTTCCCTCCCGGCGCCAAGATTCCTCACAACCAAAGCTTGGCCCCGACAGCCGCGATGGAGCGGCGCTAGCTTTCCCGAGGGACCAGGCCATCCCTCGGCAAGCGAGCGCCACAAAAGGTCCTTGCCGTGATACTTGGGGCAAGCCGAAGATCGACTTCGCGCCTGTCGTCTCCCGAGCTAAATCTCGACGGGGGCTTAGCCCGCACCGTTAGATGCTGGTTCGTCCCAGCCACCTCGAGGCAATGGGGGGGGCTCAGAGATCGCGCACAACGAAGCTTGGCGCATTGGCCATGTGGTCAAAGCCGCGACGATTCGCATGTGGTAAGAGCAGAAATGAATGTGGGCCACGCTGGTGAAACGCCACGAGTTGAGCGGATGGGGTTATTATCGTCGTCGATGGAAGCCGAGCTAGGAACCCTGTCAATCCGACACCCCACGGGGCGAAGACTGGCCAAATTGCCCCCTGGAGTGC
>JAKASN010000176.1 GCA_021819025.1 Actinomycetes bacterium
GCGAATGCAGAAACGAGCCAATGGAAAATGTGGTCGGGACCGGTTTCGATCCGGTGACCCCACGCTTTTCAGGCGTGTGCTCTACCAACTGAGCTACCCGACCACGGCAGTCGAAACTACCAGCGGACCTGACGGGATTTGAACCCGCGACCTCCGGCTTGACAGGCCGGCGTGCACTCCGAGCTGCACCACAGGTCCCAGTTCGCTATCAACGCAATGCGCGAAGCAGGAAACAATAGCTTAGCAAGTCGGTGCGCTGCTTCACCCCGCGCTAGGAAATTTAGCGGTGCGGTGACTTCTATAACGTCCCTGCTTGAAGTTGGATGGATGCCATTAGGCGTCATAACTAATCGAATCTCGTGCAAAATCGTCGGTGCCTCCATAGATAGTGGATCCAATTTTCATATCACTCTGGCCGACGCGAGAACGGGGAGCAAGCCACCTCCGGGGCGAGATTTGGCTCAGAGCTGGTGGAGTTGAAAATGTCACTCTGGCCGATCGGCTCCTCGAAGGCAGCACGCGTAAGATATTGGCGTTGGCTGGCGAGCTTGGCCCTACGCGGTGCTCAAAACGACTCCTAGAGGTCCGCGAAGCGTAATGTAGTCCTGGTTTGGCTCGCATCATATTTCTGGCTCGCCCGTAATTCCGAGCGCCGATGGCGCACCCCCAACGGGATTCGAACCCGTGTTACCGCCGTGAAAGGGCGACGTCCTAGGCCACTAGACGATGGGGGCCAGTTTTCTAGAAGCAATGCGGTCGCTAGTCAACGGCCCAAGCGGATTCCATCCCGGAGAGAAACAAAACTTTTGCCTCTCAGCTCGAAAGATGCCACTCGACGCCGCCAGGCGTGTCTCTGACCACAACTCCTAGGCCATCGAGTCTATCGCGAAGCATATCGGCGTCGCCCCACCTTTTTTCATCGCGGGCTGCTGCCCTCATTTCTAAGAGAGCTTCGACGAAAGGAGCGAGACGATTGCGCAGTGGCACAAAACCTTCTCGAAGAACTGGCTCCAGCCTGGTCACCATAGAACGGATTGTGCTTCTTCCCTTCTCGAGGTCGTCTGACTGAAGGGTGTCAGCCGCCCAGGCTACGACTTCGGCGTCGAGATCCAGAATTGTGGCGATGCATTCGCTGCTGTCGCGACCCAGCAGCGCCTCATCGAAGCGAGCTAAGTATGCCTCGATACTTTTTAGCAATGGAGATCTCTCCAGTGCGGACGATTCGGCCCTGGGAGTAGTTTCCGCACCGCCGATAGCAAAATCTCCAATCGGCGAAAGCTCGCCTAAGGCCACTTTTCGCAATCGTTCTTTGAGATCCTTGAAGGAGAGCGACGTTCCATTCAGGAGAACTTCTCGAGACTCGTTCTTGCGCAGCGTGACTCCGCCGATGCCCACCACATCGACTGTGTCAGCGTTGAGATCGATGATCAAGCCGGTGTGCTCGTCCAGGCCAAGAATCGCCGTTTCGTCTGGGAGCTGGGCCTCTAACATCCTTAGGCGCAATTCGCCCATGTAGCAATATCGCGTGTCGTGGTTTCCCCCCTCGGCATTATTGAAATGCGGCACCACGAGAACGTCGAGTCCGATGCTCGAAAGTACGTCGAGGCCGTCTTTGAGTGCTGGGTCTTCGCCGACCTTGTAGATCTCATACACCGGGATGGTGAAGCGACCCAGCGTCGATACCGCGGCGGAAGAAAACGCGACAACGCCCCCTTGTTCAAGTTTTTCCTTGAGAAGATGGGCGGTGTTTGTCGTGGCCCATTGGCGCAGCGCGTAAGTGGGGCTGCCCGGCCCTGCGAAGAGGTAGCTTGCGACGCGCACGGCATTGGCGAACTTTTCCACCTCGATCGATGTTGCCGTGGCTGAATTTCGCAAGGTGGCGACCTCAAGAGTGACGTTGATGGAGTTGCGGAAGTACTCTTGTGCGCGCCCGGCTATGTCATCGGCGTTCTCTTGGAACCCAAAAGGAGTGTCGATGATGACCGCAGCCGCATCCTTGGGAAGCCGCCGAAAAATTTCCCTATGCGCGGTCACCATCGTTGGGCTGGTCTCTCCCGAGCCCATTAACATAAGGATTCTCTCGGTCAATTTGTGACCCCCGTCATCGCCAGAAGGACATCTCGGGCGATAGTAGCAACCCGGCGGGGATGTTGTGCGTGCAAGTCATGGTCTGAGTTCTCGAAGATTTCAAAGGTGGCATTCGGTACCCCAGTAAATGCTGAGATCGCTCGTTCCCGTTGGGCAACGAACGGTGAATTTGCCCGGTCCGCGAGTAGAAATCTTATCGGCACCTGGATTTGTGTCAGGATGGTGAGAGGAGTGTAACGGTAGAGTTCTTCGAGGATCTCCATGTGATGTTGGCGCGAGAGGCGCGGACGAACCGTGTTGTCGTCCGCAAACTCCATGTTGGCCAACGAGCCTGCGATGGCAAGATCGCTCCAATCGGGGTGACTGTTTCGCATCCACGTTTCGAGTTCGGCGCCTGAGGTTCTGCTTAGATCGGGCGGCGTAAGGCGTTCTTTGCATGACTGCCAATCTGGGAACTCCCACTTCAAGTCCACCAAGCCGCCATCGATAAGTATCAGCGAACCAACTAGGTGCGGATTTCGCAGTGCAAATTCGCTTACCACCGCAGCACCCCATGACTGTCCGATCCATACCGCCGGGTAGTCGCTAGCCTCGTCATGCAGGGCTGTAATGGCTGCGTAGAGATCGCGAGAGATCGTCTCGTGGTCGTAGCCGGTGGATGGTTTGGAACTCTGTCCATGTCCACGCAGGTCGATCGCTATCGATCCATATCCCCATTCCGCGAGGGTCTCTGCCACTCCGTCGTAGAGACGCGCGTTGGACGCCAAACCGTGAACCATAACAAAGCGAACCGGAGCTTCGTTTCTAAGAATTACGTTTAGCGATACTCCGGGTTCGGTCTCAACCATGATTTGCTGCATTACAACAAAAACACCCTCGGGGTGAAATGGATTCCGATTCAGCACATTTCCTCAACCCGAGGCCGCGCGTCTGCCCAAGATCTCCTCGACCACCGAAATTACTTGTCGAGAACGCGCGATCGGCCTGGGTGGAGATGACCCGTCCAGGTGAGAGTCGACGAAGGACTTTACCATCGCCGAGTAAGGGTCGTTGCTAGGAGAAAAGATCGTCTCGGACCCGATCGGTGTAATCAAAGTTATCGCGGTGTCCAATGGCGATGGCGTAAATGCATGTTCGACACTGAGGACACCATCGGAGCCAGTAATTCTCAGGCTCTGTTCTTCGGGCGCCTCGAAGGAACAACTTATCTCCGCATGCGCGCCTGAGTCATAGTCCAGGTTAGCGACGAGCCCCGCTACGACGCCCGACTTGATGTCGATGGTTTCGATTTCGATTCCGTCCGGCATGCCGAGCAGGTCGATTATGGGATCGAGAAGATAGATTCCCACATCGGTCAAGGCGCCACCACCGAGTTCGGGATTCCAGCGGTAATTTCTCGTGTCAGAGAGGGTGAAGGTGAATGCAGCCTTGATGTCTTGCAGCTCTCCGATACGACCGCTGTTGGCGATGCGCCGCAGTTCCAGGTCGCGCATGCTAAAGGCCGTCATGTAAGCCTCCATCACCAAGGCGCCGGTTTTGTCAGCTAAGTGGGCAAGTTCGTCGATCTCCGCAGTGGAAATGGCGATGGGCTTTTCGCAGAGTACTGAGATACCTTCGCGCATCGCCGCGATTGCCCACTGGGCATGCATCGAATTCGGTGTGGCAATGTAGAGGGCATCTACGAGTGATTTGTCGATGAGATCTTGGTAGTCATCGACTCGCCTGGCGCCCAATTCGTCGAGCGGGAGCTTCCCAGGATGAGAGAGGCTGGCAAAGACAGCGATAACTGAACGCGCTTCTGCGATAATTGCCGGGATGACGGCGACATTAGCTACGAAAGAAGCCCCTCCCATGACACCCCAGCGAATCGGGGAACGAGAGTCCTGAGCGGTGGTCATGAACTAGAGCTTTGCATAGTGATCGCCCTGGGCGCTCAAGTGATGTGCTACCTCGAGCACTTCAATGACTGGCCGCACCGATTCTGCGGTTACCGCGAGGGGATCTCCGAAGACAAGATGGTCGGAGAGGTTGGCATGGTAGGAGAATGGCGCCGTTCTTCGCGGACCGACGAGCAGTTCCTGAGTGGAATCTGGTCCTCGATATAGCGAGACTTTGAAGGTCACCGGTGCCTCGGCGTGATGGTACTCGGTCCTGGTAAAGCCGAAGGGAAATTCGACTTCTGACTTCACGACAGGTTCATAGTGGGCGACCGCAGTTCCCAAAGTTCCCTGGACGTAGAACTTCGGCCTCCTGACCCCTGCGATGTCGCTCTGGATGAACTCCGCTTCTCGACCGTCCTGAAAAGCCATCCTGATGCGTATCTGATCCAGATTGGTGATGTCATTCCACACCCGTTTATGACTTTGTACAAATAATTCTGTGGGTGAAGCGCCGTAGAGTTGGAGTATCCAATCGATATGATGTGATCCCCAGTCATAGGCCGCGCCGCCTGAGATGGTCTCCTCGGAATGCCACGCTCGACATGGGTGCTCGAATCCGCCTACGAAGGTCTCTAAATTAAAGACCTCTCCAAGCTCCCCCGAGTCGATTAGTTCGCGCAGCGCTAAAAAGTCCGCGTCAAACCTGCGGTTTTGATGGACGCTAAGGGCAACATTGTGCTCCCGCGCCATATCGATCAGGGAATCGGCCTCTCGCGTTGTGAGGCACATGGGCTTTTCCAACACCACATGTTTCCCAGCCGTGATCGCCGCAGTGGCGAGTTCGAAGTGAGTACTCGGAGGCGTGGCGATCACCACCAGGTCGATTTCGGGATCTTGGGTCAGCTCCATTCCGTCGCGGTAAGTACGGATCCCAGCAAACTCCTCTTGTGCCAGGTCGCGTCGGTCGGAATTAGGTTCAGCGATGGCTCCGAGCGTCAGGCCCGCAGTGTGTTTGATGGCTACCCCGTGATAGTGTCCCATTCCCCCGTAGGCTCCATATCCGACGATGCCAACTTGAAAGTCGCTTTTTGACCTAGAGCGTGGCGGAAGAACCGCACGACGTACGAGGCGACCGAAGCTCTCGTTTCCACGGCTCGGCTGAGTCGGATGAAGTCCTATAACAGTGCAATCGCCATAGCGGACTATGGCGGCGCGATCGCGAAATCCTACCGAAATCGACGCAGAAATCTCTGCCTCGGGCGCGGGGAGCACTTCGATGAAGTGCCCATATACGGCGACCTCTGCGACGATGCCAGAAGCTCTGACTGCCGGGCTCGGAGAAAGATACCAGATC
>JAKASN010000177.1 GCA_021819025.1 Actinomycetes bacterium
AACTTGTTCTCTAGGGAGAGGATGTTCGAACCCACCATGTAAATCGGGGTAACTCCCAGCGAGTCAGTATCGGTGTTAGCAAAAAGTGCTGCGTCGTATTGCCCAAGCACGCGCTTAGACATCCATCCAAAGAGCAGCCCGAACTGCACCGCACCTGCTTGGGCGCCGATGCTCGCCAGTGGGCCGGGCATCGCAAAAGAGAGTTTGTTGACCAAAGGATCGAGCAGGAGCGACATGGAACTCACGTTGGCATCTACCCATTGGCCCCGCGTCGTCACTCGCACACCGATCGAATCGGTCTCCAAAGTCAGGCCGGAGGCCGCTTGAACAAGTTGGAGCGCCTCAGCACTAAAAGCGGCGAGACTCGCTTCCATGGCATGCAGAGCAGCGGAATTCTCAGAAGGAAAAGTGGCGATAACGCCTTTGGCAACTTTGGCCGCCGTACTCCACGCGATCATCTGACGCAACCTCCGTTACCAATAGGGAAGATCTCCCCTCTTATGAGATCTTACGTCCCCTGGTTCTGGGCACGGTAAGTGGCTGATGGGTGTAGCAATACTTGCCACTGTTGTAGATCGAGAGGCGGGTTTCGCAACTCGGCTCTTTGCAAACTCGGTCCTTGGGATATGCCCTGGATGGCCGAGACAAGCCTGTTACGGGCGCTCCGCTCACTCCTTCAGTTCGATTTGCCATATTAGGACTAACTCACACTAAATGAAATTATTCCAGAAACTTGCGCTAAGAGGTGCGCTCCATTTTGATTAGAGCCGAGATCTTGAGGCGCAATACATCTGGAACCCTATCACGCAGACGATTGGCTACCATTTGGCGCAACTCGGCCTCGAATTCATAAGCCTCGAGACACGGCGAGCACTCGTCGAGGTGACGGCGTATCTTGATGCGCCGCTCTTCGGTGAGTTCTCCGTCGAGAAACGTATACAAGCGGGCGAGAACTTCCTGACATTCACCAGGGGCCTCTTCTAGATGGTTACTTTCCACTTCGACCTGCTACCAATCCTCGGCTTGCTCCAAATTCATATAACGACTTCTGCAGCGCTTTTCTTCCACGATGCAAGCGCGACATTACCGTGCCGATGGGTACGTCCATAATCTCGGCGATCTCTTTGTAGGAGAACCCCTCGACATCGCTGAGCAACACCGCGAGGCGGAACTGCTCTGGAAGCGCTTCCACCGCCCTCTTCACTTCATCGTCGGTAAAAGAATCGAGGACTTCCTCTTCGGCGGAGCGACCCGCCGCCGCGGCCTCGAGACCGCCGAGGCGCCGATAGAGGTAGAGATCCTCCACCTCTTCCAAATCACTCTCGTCGGGCCTGCGCTTTTTGGCCCGGTAGGAGTTGATAAAAGTGTTGGTGAGAATTCGATAGAGCCATGCCTTGAGGTTGGTACCTTCTTGAAAAGAGCCGTAGCCCCGATAAGCTTTGAGATAGGTCTCTTGAACCAGGTCCTCGGCCTCGGCCGAGTTGCGCGTCATTCTCATTGCCGCAGAATACAGCGCGTCGAGGTAGCCCATCGCGTCATCAGTAAATCGTCTTTGATCCGCCATAGACACTTCATCCTACGCCCAAATGCGCCGATCGAGTCGCGAAACGAATTCGTCGACCCCGAGGCGCTTACGGCGGCTCCTTGGCCAAGCCTGGTGGTTATCGGGACCAAGCTGGGCTACCTTTGAGGGAATGACAGATTCCAGCGATCACTATATCAAGGCGAACCTCGCCTACTGGGACCAGGCAGTACCGACCCACGTCAGCTCAGAGTTCTATGACGTTGCGGGGTGGATCTCCGCCGGCTCCAAGCCTCGGCCCCATGAAGCGGCGCTCCTCGGAGATCTCAACGGCCTGGAATTGGTGCAACTTCAGTGCCACTTCGGACTTGACGCTCTCGCTTGGGCCGCGTCAGGCGCCAAGGTCGTCGGCGTGGATTTTTCCCCGGCCGCGATTGCTGCGGCTCGCCGACTTGCCATAGAAATAGGCCTCGACACCAGGGCGCGCTTCGTCCTCAGCGACGTTCGCCAGGCTTTTGCCTCCCTTGAAGGAGAGCAGTTTGACGTGGTCTATGTCAGTCTTGGCGCACTGTGCTGGATACCTCGCATCGAGGAGTGGGCCAAGCAGGTTTCGCTGCTGCTTCGAGAGGGTGGGCGGCTCTTCATGCATGAGATACATCCGCTCGCCCTAGCGCTCGATGCTACGGGACGCACCTTTGCACGAGGTTATTTTGAGGATCTTGAGCCCGCCGCTGATGACTCGTCGGAGAGTTACGTCGGAGCGACACCAAGCGGCACCACCCAGGTAACCTACGAGTGGAACCACGGCCTCGCCGAAATATTGAGCGCTCTAATCGGTAATCAAATGCGCATTACCCACTTTGAAGAGCACACCTGGACCAGTTTCGCGCAATTCGAGGGATTCGAGCGCAAGTCATCACAGTACTTTGTGCCACCAGCTCAGTGGCCGGCAATTCCGCTCAGCTTTACCCTCATGGCCCAAAAAGAACCCACCAACTAAAGCGACTCTCCGGCGAGCGTGCGGTCAAGGAACGAGGGAGTCACCGTAGATCTCTGCGTGCACCGCACTTCTCGCCGCAAAACCATCTTTGGCCGCCAGGGCAAGCGTCGCCAAGCGCTCGCACTCTCGATAGTCGTGTCGAGCGATCTCGGCGCGGACTGGAGCTACGCTCACGGGTGCCATGGAGAGACTCGAGACGCCGAGACCCACCAACACCAAGGCAAGGATGGGATCGCTGGCGGCCTCCCCGCAGACCCCCACGGGTTTGCCGGCCCGCCGGCCCGCCTCGGCCGCGAAGCGGACCAACTCGAGCAGTGCGGGCTGCCAAGGATCGAGCAACTCGGCAAGCACGCCGGTTTCTCGGTCCGCCGCGAAGGTGTACTGAGAAAGATCGTTGGTCCCGACACTGAGAAAGTCGCACTCCCCGATGAGGTCGCCGGCGCGCAAGGCCGCAGCGGGCACCTCGACCATTGAACCCGCGTTGGGAAGGCCCGCTCCATGTGCGAGGCCGGCAAAGACCGCCGCCTCGGCTGGCGAGGAGACCATCGGCGCCATCACCCAAACGTCGGCTCCGCTGCTCGCAGCGGCCCGTGAGATGGCGCGCAATTGCTCTTCAAGGAGTTCGGGATTGCTCGCATAAGTGCGAAAACCCCTCACCCCAAGTGCCGGGTTGGGTTCTTCGGCAGCCTTGACGAAGGCGAGCGGCTTATCTGCGCCGGCATCAAGGGTACGCACGATAACTTTACGTCCCGTGAAAGCCTCGAAGAGTTCCCGGTAGACGTCACGCTGTTCATCGAGGGTCGGCGCGCTGGCACGCTCGAGGAAGAGGAATTCCGTGCGAAAAAGACCCACCCCCTCGGAGTCAATGCGCGCGCTGGCGGCAAAGTCCTTCCGGGTTCCTACGTTCACGAGGAGTTGGACCGGATATCCATCCGCAGTACGCCCTGGACCGCTCACCGAGGACATCGCCATGCGGCGCTTCGCGAAGTTTTGGGTGCGTTCTTCGACTTGGCGTAAGCTCGGATCGATAATCACCTTGCCAAGGGACCCGTCCACCAGCACGTCGTCGCCATCGGTGAGCTCGGCTGCCCCTTTGCAGGCCACCACTGCGGGAATCCCCAGCGACTTTGCGATGATCGCGGTGTGACTGGTCGGCCCCCCCGCTTCGGTAACGATCGCCAGCACCTTGGAGGTGTCCAGGCTCGCAGTGTCCGCGGGAGAGAGGTCCGCCGCTACCAACACAAACGGCTCTGATCGCACCGGGATTCCTGGCATCGGTTCGCCAAGTATCGTGGCGATGACGCGCTCGGCCAAGTCGTCGAGATCGGCGGCGCGTTCGGCGAGGTAGCCTCCCGCCGCCAGGAGTTGGTCGCGAAAGCCCGCCAGTGCATCTCGGACCGCATAGGGGCCGGCTACGCCTTGGTGGACAAGATCAGAGATCTTCTCCTTGAGCACTGGATCAAGAGCGATGGCAACTTGTGCCGAGATGATGTTTCGAACCTCGGCTGACACCGATGCGCTAAGTTCTCCCAGTTCATGGGCCACTTTTTCGAAAGCAGCACTAGTGTGGCTCAGCTCGGTCTCAAGATCTCCATCTGGCACCAGCGCATCAGGCAAAACCGGTGCAGGGGCTAGGCGAGCCACCACTCCGCGTACTAACCCTGGGCTCACGCCTATCCCCTGCAATTCCCTCATCTTGTTTGCTTCCTTATTTCTTATGGCTCAGAATCGAGGTCGCGCTCGATGACACTGGCGAGAGCTACGACGGCCTCGAGGGCGTCAGGCCCTTCCGCAGAAAGTACCAGTTCGTCCCCCTGTCTTGCATCCAGGGTAAGGATCGAGAGCACGCTGCGGGCATCTACCGCGGTTCCACCTTCGCGACCAAGGCGCACCACAGTTGCCAGCTTGGCAGCCTCCTGGGCCACCATCGCGGCTGGCCGGGCATGAAGGCCCACTGAGGAACCTACCCGTACACGTTGTTCAACCAAGGATCGACACCATTTCTTTCGGGGACGCGACGGGTGCGCCGCTGCGTCCGATTGACTTTGCAATAATCACGCAACCAGCGCCCACCAGCACACCCGCCACGATGGCGAGGAACCAGAGCTCTGGCTTGCCAAGGAGGCCAATAACCCAGATACCTCCGTGGGGCGCCGGCGAGGAAGCTCCAAAAGACATCGAGAGCGCGCCGGTAACTGCGCTGCCGATCATGATTGATGGTATCACCCGGATGGGATCCGCGGCGGCAAAAGGTATCGCGCCCTCGGTGATGAACGACGCACCGAGCAGCCATGCGGCTTCACCGGCATTGCGCTCCGCGTGGGTAAAGAGATTACGGCGCAAAACCGTGGCCAGAGCGAGGGCGAGAGGCGGCACCATGCCGGCGGCCATTACCGCGGCCATGATCTTCTCATTTCCCGATGCCAGGCTGGCCACGCCGAAAGTGTAGGCAACTTTGTTCACCGGCCCACCCATGTCAAATGCCATCATGAGACCAAGAAGTCCCCCGAGAATCACCGCGTTCGAGCCCGAAAGTCCATTGAGCCAACCGGTAAGACCGGTGGTAACGCTGGCGATAGGACCGCCGATGAGCACGAGCATGAGAATTCCCACCACGATCGTCGAAACCAGAGGTATCACCACCACGGTCATGATCCCTGCGATGGCTCGCGGCACTTCGATCTTTAGGATCGCACGCACCACCAGTCCGGCGAGAAGTCCGGCGATCAAACCGCCGAGGAATCCCGCACCGATCGCACTTGCGATCAAACCGCCCACGATTCCGGGCACGAGAGATC
>JAKASN010000178.1 GCA_021819025.1 Actinomycetes bacterium
TAGCCGGGTCGATGTCGGAGCCACCCGTTAGGAGGAGTGCGTCGATGCGATCGAGGTAGCAATCTTGTAATCCGGCCAAGGATGGCAAGAGAACTGGTGCCCCGCCTGCGACATAGACCGAATCAATGTAGCTCACCGGCACGAGGGTCGCTTCTAAGTTCCAGCCTGCGAAGTTGGAGGGTTCTCGGTAGGTTGTCAGCCCGATTACCGGGGTCACGTTTCTTTGCACTTGCTCGACTCCTTCGTCAAGAAGTCTACCCGCATCGCTGCGACAGAAAGTGTGACCGCGGAGCCCTTGCAGTCAAATTGGCGTGGCGCGGCGCGCCTCGAGAAAACACCACCATTGGCGCGGTATATGGGTCAATGCGCCAGCCATCCCGCATCCATGCTCAGCGCTGAGCCCGTCATTGTCCAAGCGGCCCCGCCACAAAGGAATAGAGCCGCCTCCGCTACGTCCGCGGGGGTAATCAATCGTTTGACAGCGTTGCGCACAAGGAGCACATCGTCGAGGACCTTGGTGGGCTCTATCCCGGTTGCTTGAGCTTGTGCTTCGATTTGGTGTTCTACTAGTGGAGTGCTCACGTATGAAGGACAGATTGCGTGTGCCGTTACATCCGGACAGCGTTGTGCGGCTTCGAGCGCGATGGTCTTGGTCAATCCCAAGAGCCCGTGCTTGGCGCTGACATAAGCGGCCTTGAAGGGAGAGGCCACCAGCCCATGCACTGAAGCGATATTGATGATCCGACCCCAGCGCCTCTGGTACATCCCCGGCAGTGCTGCCTTGGTTAAAACGAATGGTGCTCGGAGCATGACTGAGAGAATGGTGTCGAAGCGCTCCTCGGGGAACTCCTCTATCGTGCTGACGTATTGAAGACCGGCGTTATTGACGAGAATGTCGACGTCTTGGCATGCGTCGGCAACTTTGGTTATCTCGTTATGGTCACTGAGGTCAGCGCCAATATAGCTCGATCCGGGGATCTCGTTAGAGTTGTGTTCGAGGGCGGTTCCTGGGAGATCTGTCATGACGACCTGCGCGCCGTTATTGCTAAAGGCCTGCGCGATAGCTAG
The DNA here is from genome assembly GCA_021819025.1 of Actinomycetes bacterium. Lineage (GTDB taxonomy): Bacteria > Actinomycetota > Acidimicrobiia > Acidimicrobiales > Acidimicrobiaceae > Acidithrix. The sequence continues at coordinate 1,069 of JAKASN010000178.1, forward strand.
ACCGATTCCCGAGGCTGCTCCGGTAACCAACACACGCTTGCCAAGAAGGACTTCAGGCTGATTCATTTTTCTTCTCCTTGGCTGTCGTTGGTGTCGCGTGCCGCGATACCAAGCGCGCTTTGTAGTTCTTGGCTTACCCATACTTCCTCGGCGGAGCCTTGCAAAGATATCCGCCCTTTTTCCAGGATGTAACCGCGGTCAGCGTGTTCAAGGGAAAAGAGCGCGTTCTGTTCGGCAAGAAGTATCCCGAGACGCTCTTGTCGCAGCAGATTGATCCAGTCTCCTAACTCCCCTACCACCACTGGTGCCAGACCTTCAGTCGGTTCATCAAGAAGGAGAATTTCGGGATTTGCCACAAGGGCACGTCCGATCTTCAACATCTGCTGTTCTCCGCCGGAGAGCACTCCGGCACGCCTTTTGGCGAGTTGTGCCAGCTTTGGGAACACCTCAAATACCCGTTCCGGGTTCCATGATCCGGTGCGCCGAGGACAGCTCGTCGCGGCAAGTTGCAAGTTCTCCCAGACCGTTAAGCTCTCAAAGGTCCGCCGTCCGCTGGGAACAAAGATTACGCCGAGACGAGGCGCTCGGTGCACTGGCGATCCTCGCAGTTCAGCACCGTCGACGAGGACCGAACCCGAGTTCGCCTTGGTGAGGCCCACGCTCGAGCGTAGGAGCGTCGTTTTGCCAGCACCGTTCCTACCCAACAAGACCACGACTTCGCCAGATGATATTGAAAGCGACACGCCTTGGAGAATGTGGCTTGCGCCATAATAAGTATGGAGTTCTTTGATTTCCAGCTTCATGATTGGCCCTTCTCCCGATGTTTCGACGAGTCGGGGAGTGGAGTTCGAGGGCCGGACTCTCGGCGACGGGGGAGCGGACCATATCCCACCGAAACCACCCCGGAAACTTGGTCGCCCAAGTAGACCGCCATCACTTCCGGGATCGTCCGAACCTCTTGCGGGGTACCTTCAGCGATAACGCGACCCTGGTGCATTACCGTAACGCGGTCAGAGATCTCAAAGATGACATCCATGTCGTGCTCGGACAAGACTACCGTGATGTCGCGGGAGCGCACCGAGGAGACAATCAGCGCGGCAATGGTTGAGGTCTCTGCCGGGGACATCCCAGCGGTGGGTTCGTCCAGCAACAGGACGCGAGGTTTGGTGGCCAGCGCCATGGCGAGCTCCAAGGCTCGCTGATCTCCGTGGGAGAGTTCCCCGGAGATTCGCTTCGCAAGATGGGATATCCCGACGTCCTCGAGTAGCAACTCAACCTCTCCCGCGAGTGCTTTTCTGAAGCGTCCCGACAAATCCAGCGAACGACGCCTCGTTGCCATCGCCGCCACCATAACTGAATCAAATACGCTGAGCCGGGTGAATATGCTTGTGAGCTGGAATACCTGGACGAGTCCCTTGCGCGCGATTTGGTGGGGGTGTTCCCCGCCAATGGCTTGGCCGCCAAGCAATATCTCTCCGGAAGTGGGCACATGAACTCCGGTAATCAATTTGAAAAGGGTACTTTTGCCTGCTCCGTTGGGCCCGATAACCGAATGGATGGTGCCGGCCTCGACGGAAAGTTCCATGCCATCCACGGCTCGGAAGGCCTTGAAGGTCTTGGAAAGGTTACGAACTTCGAGCAGCGGAGTACTCAATTTGCCTCCGTCTTTGAGTTAGAGCGCCGCAACTTGCGTGAACGCACGAAGTCGAAGGTTCCCGCTAGTCCATCAGGCCGGAATAGGACAATTACCAAAAGCACTACGCCCAGGACGAGCTGCCAGTCTTGGGTGTGTGCAATGAGAAAGTGGTGGGCGAGTTCATAGACGATTGCGCCAAGTGCCGGCCCGAGAAAGGTGTACATGCCGCCGATGACAACCATAAAAACCGGAATTCCAGAACTTGTCCATAGAAATAAATCCGGGTAGCTCGATTGGCTATATATCACGAACATGGTCCCAGCGACGGCGCAAAAAAAGCCCGAGATCGCCATGGCGACGAGCTGGTGGCGAAAGACGTTCACGCCAAGTGCTTCGGCACGCTCACGATTGTCGCGGATTGAGCGCAGTACCAATCCGTAGGGCGACGATACAATCTTGGCCATTATCAAGAGGGAAACCACACTGATGGCGAGAACGAAGAAGAAACTATTGCGGGGGCTGGCTAGCCAGTCGGGAACCAGAGCGCCGAAAATTCCGTTGGCACCGCTGGTGAAGCCGTACTGTTCTTCGACGATCACGTATGCCAACTGAGAGAAAGCCAAGGTTAAAAGGGCAAAATAGAGTCTGCGGGTTCGGAGCGCCACCAGGCCCATTAAAACCGAGGCAGCGGCCCCGGCAATGGGCGCGACTGCCATCGCCTCCCAGAAAGAAAGACTGTGGTGCATCCACCCCAGCGCGATGGTATAGGCCCCGATGCCGTAGAAGATACCTTGCCCGAACGACACGAGCCCTCCGAATCCAAGGAGAAGGTTCGTCGCCACCGCGAAGACTGTGAGGCTTATCGCATATTCAAGTTCCAGCGAATACGAGACTGGGAGCATCGCCCCTAGCAGCATCGCCGCTACGACGCACCCCAGCAGGAGTAGTGGCTTTGTCATGGTGCGCTTGGGCGTGTTGTCTACGGCCGGCACCTTCGTCGCACCTTGGGCGCCATCTGTGAACTCTTCATCGAGGAGGTGCTTTTTTCCGCTCTTCATGTCATCTCTCCGCTACACCAAATAGGCCCCATGGACGTAATGCCAGGACGAGAATTACCGCGATGTAGGTGAATGTCGAAGCCCATGTCGGTGCTACCAACGCCCCGACCGTCTCGGCAAGAGCAATGATCAATGCCCCAACTGCGGTGCCCAGAACTGAGCCCAAGCCGCCAATTACTGCTACGAGAAACGCGGACACGATAATGGATTCGTCTATGCCCGGTGCCACCACTATTTGTGGCGCTATCACTGCGCCGCCGAGCCCGGCCAAGAACGCGCCGAGCGTGAAGACGCCAGTTTGAAGACGCCGTAGGTTCACTCCCCCGGCCTGGAGAACTTCGGGATCATCGACGGCCGCTCGAATCCGCCACCCAATCACGCTATGTCCCAGGAGCAGCCAGAGCCCGATCCCCACCACCGCCGCCACCCCAATCACGAACAGATCGAAGATTGGAAATGTCGCCGAGGCGATCGTAATGCGACCCGAGAGGGTAGATGCGAGCGGCACTGCGCGGAATCCGGTTCCCCAAATGTGTTGGCCAAGATCGGCAAGGATGAGAAAGACCGCGAAGGTGGCAAGTAGTTGCGTGAGCGGATCTCGGTTGACGGTAAATCGGACCACGGTCAAATCGAGGAGTGTGCCAAGCAGAGCCACCGCGAGCGCGGCGACGGCTATGGCCCACCAGTATCGCGCTCCTGTAGAGGTCCCCACCAAGGTGCTGACGATGAATGCCCCGTACATATAGAAGCTTCCGTGGGAAAGGTTGATCACCCGCATGGCGCCAAATACCAGCGTTAGGCCGGTAGCCACCACGAAGAGGGTACTGGCGGCGCTCAGGGTGCCAATCAGCTCGATCAACAGTCGTGCCATGCCATAGCACCTCCAAGCAAAGAGATCGGTTCCCAAGCTTTGACAAGCGGAGTGCACGATGAGTGCTTGTGATACCAGTGGACCCTTATTGAGTGCATCACCTCAGCCATGGGGCTGTCACCTTGTCGCTTTCTCTGTGTTCAACTTGTCACCTTTAAATAGTTACTCGCGCATCAGGGTCACTTGGCGGCTGAGTGTTTTGATGCCAGCTCCAGTTCTCCACCATCCCCATTTTGCGCCAGGGCGTGCTTTCATGGCGGATTGCGTTGGGGACTCCCGTGCGCTAAGACACAAAGGCTACGGCGCACGGGAGGGTTTGGGGGGAACATCTAACCCCGCAGCGCGAGGCTTTCAGCGCATGTCAGCATGATCGTGCTCGGAGGGGCGACGAAAACGGTTGGATCCCAGAGAGTTTGGCCATAGGTGGGATTTGTCGAGGATGCGACCGTGCCGACGTACTCAGGGACATTGGCCTGGTGATCGCAGGCGCGGAGGGTCAACGGTCCTCTTATGGTAGAAACAGTCGCTCCGGAAAGGGCGTTAGAAACTGGATCACCGGCAAAGCTCTTGGCGCTGCGTACCCCTTGAGCCCAAGCTTGGACTGCGGTGTAGGCCATGATCGCCCAAGCCGAAGGGTAGCTGCCGTACTTGGCCTTGAACTCCGTGTCG
>JAKASN010000179.1 GCA_021819025.1 Actinomycetes bacterium
GCCCTATCGGCGTGCCCGGGCCTGGTTCATCGAGAGCTACAACCCTGCGGGGGGCGAAGTCGGCGGCTGCCGCTTTATTACGCCGCTGGTCGGCGAGAACTGGGAGCTCGCCATGATCTATGACACCAACATCTTCGTGCCGCACTGGAAGCGCCAGGTGATCTGCTCGAGCTTCATGCCCGGCGAATGGAAACCGAAGCGTCGGTCGATAAAGCCGAGCACCAAGGAGACTGTTGCCACCTGGTTCAACTAGAGGCGAAATCTCGGACCCGAGTTATGGCGGCTTTTCTCTGGCGCATCGCTCGGGGGCTGAATGAAAATATCGTTACCAACATTTATGCCAAACTGTTCCTCAAGGAACCCTTTGTACTCGCGAGCTAACTCCAGGGCTTGTATGAACCACTCCGGTTTTACTACCTCCAGATAGACCAGCTGCATTTCGGATAGGATGTTTCCCAAGCACTCTTCCCGGCTTTGTCTGGTCTCAAGCGTTTTGAGCAGATATTGGCTGCGGGCAATAATTTCCTGCGGTGATGTCACTTGTACCAACAGTGGCAAGTCGTCCCGATCCTTCTCCCTCATACTGGAGGACTTGATCACAAACAGCGTCTCAGGACTAATGGCAGCGATGTCTACGGTAAACCCTTCTATTTCGAGCGATTCCAGCACTTGCGCATCTTGTTCAATGTCTTGAATCTTCAGCTGGCCCCAGAGGTTGTTCTTGCTCGTGACGTCTATCCGATACCCCGAGCGGCTCTCAATGTCCTCAGCAATGCCGTAAAACTCATCATCGGGGTAGAAGATGTCTATGTCTTCGGATTCATCGCGCAGGCCCCGGAGCGCCATGGCAGTACCGCCTACAACGATGATCGTCTTCGGTGGGCGGGCATGGAATCGCACGTAGTCCGCTGCCATCTGGCGGATAATTCCAATCGCCGCTTCACGGTCTACTGCTTGCATGTCTCCGTTTACTCATCTCGCGAGTCAAATGCTGGCGCGTATGTTCAGCCAGTATTTCCAGGTCGCGGTTTCGGCTTCGTGCCGATGCCGCTACACGCACCCATTGGGGAAGTCGCTCCAGCGTGGTGCAGCCCGGCCATATTTTTCCTGCCAGCCGCAGTCCCTTGGCGTGCTCTATGCCCAAGACTGGACGCACCGCCAGGCGAGAACGGACTTGCGCCAGGCAAGCTTGCGCGAAGATCTGACGCAATGGTTCCGGCCAATGGTCTGGCGGGACCTGGTTTTCCCATAAGTCGGCCATGGCATAGAGAACTTTGTCGCGATCAGAAATGTTGTTTATGTCTTCTATTATACCCGACAAATGCCACAAAGTCAATGACCTGATAGGCTTAATCGCCTGCTAAAGGCATCTTTTCATGGAGTTGCACTCCGTAATTCGTTCGCCAACATATGCCCGAGAGCATCAGGTCGGCCAGATGAGCATAGGCATTGACAAGGCGCAGCGCCAGAGCCGTTGGCGTTGGATTTTGCCACCAGGAGGAGCGGCTCCACCTGGTTCAACTAGAGGCGAAATCTCGGACCCGATGGCACGAGCACCTTGGGCTTGGGATTGGGCTTGGGTACCACTGCGAGTTCCCGCGCGGCTTCGGGTTCTTCGGCCCGAGCCAGGGCGAAGCCGAGCACGTAGTCGCTGATCTTTTGGGCAGAGGAGATCGCTGCCATCAGCTCCGGCTTGCGCTGATCCTCCGGGAGCGCACCCAGCCAGCCCGTGAGATAGGCGGCGGAGTTGTCGAGGCCGGAGCGCTCGGTGCGGTCCACCTGTGCGGGATCGAAGGCAACTCCGAGCACTCTGGCGCTCATCGCGGCGGAGATCTCGGCGCGGAGCTCTTCCTTGGCGTAGTCCGCACTGCCAAAGAGATGATTCAGATCGCGCTTCAGGCGCTCCTTGTGGCCGGTGGCATGGCCGATCTCATGCAGGAGCACGGTGTCGTAGTCCGCGGCGGTGGCGAATGAGGAGAGCGCGGGGATGCGGATGACATCAGCGCTCGGGCGGTAGTAGGCCTGGGTTCCTCCGATGCTCAGGGTGGCCCCCATGCCAGAGACTATTGCTGTGACGCGGGGGTCGGGTTCGGGGGATGCTTCGGAGATCTCGGGGCTCGGCAGTTCGGGCATACCCTCGATCTGGGAGGCGTGAAAGACCGTGTAGTACCTCACCACGAGACGCTTTTCCTTGAGCGTGGCCTCATCTCCATCGACCTCGAGGTCCTTGGAGCTTTCCAGCACCATCCATTTTTCCACGGAGATGCCATGCGATCCCTTGCGGATGTGCCAATTCTTCTCCTGGGCTTGTCTGAAGGTGCACCAGCGGGGATCCGAGTCTGGCTGGTTGAGGCCGAGCCAGAATTGGTTGATGCCTCGGTAGTGCTTTCCAGTCACTGCGTTGAGCGGGGTATCGTCGCCTGCGGCGGGGTCCCAAGGCCTTTGCCAGGGGGCGGTGCCAGCTTCGATGTGGCTGATCAGCGCGTCGGCGAGATCCTGGCGGATGTCCTTGCGGGGTTTTGTGTTTATTTCTGTTTTGGTCATGCCGATATGTATGTCGCAAGGGCGAAGGCGCTTGGTCGCGACATCGATGAAATCCATCCAACAATGGTCAGAAGCGCATCCGCAGCTGGGTCCCGGCTCTCTGGCGATAGGGAGCGTCGGCATCCTCTTGTTGCATTGCCTTCAGCAGCGTCTCGGTGAAGGCCGAGCGGAAGCGCTCGCGTTCTGATCCCGCTGGGTTGGGGTTGGCCCGATGCATTGCGGGGTCGAAGCACTCTGGAGCGCTCGAGGCGTCCAGGAAGCCGTTAGCGATGCCGTGGATCTCACGCAAGCGATCAAACACCACAGCCGATCCTGCGCGAGCGAAGAGTTCCGTCGGTGCGCTCCAGTAGCCGGTAGCCTTGTTGCCATTGAGAATCTGGGCCTGGGTGAGATAGGCAGTCTGTCCCGAGCGGGAGGCGACCTCGCGGCGGATGCGCCGGTCGAGCTTGATCCATGTTGAGTCGTAGGTTTTCTCACTCCACAGCGTTGCCAGCGCGGCGGCGGCGGGCGTGGGCACTCCGTGCTGGACAAGGCCGCTTTCCATGTTTCTGCGTGCCGTTTCGACCTTCACGTAACGCCCTGCGCAGGCATAGGTAACCACCGGACGGGGATCTGTCGCCCAGTCGGATATCGTTTCCAGCATCGCCGCGCCGAAGCTCTGCCAGGTCTCGGGTGAACCGCTGGCGGCGGCGAGTTCCTTTTCCACTGCCGGTGGCAGCAGGGCCTCAAGTAGCAAGTCCAGCTTGCGCGCGGTGGCGACCTCCAAGGCTTCGGCGTTGCTCATGCGGCGGTCTTGGCGGCTGAGGACCCTGACAAAGTCAGAGACCGGGTTTCCCGGCATTTCGGAGGCCAGGGAGGCGCGGGCTGGGAGTTCGCTTGCGACCTTGTGGTCATAGGCGTGCATCCACTCATGGGCGAGAGCTCCGCCTCCTTTGGTCTTGGTGAGATTGATGACATGCGCTGCTGGCTCGTAGTGCGCTGCGGCATTGCCGCCGCGTCCCCGTGCCCCGAGGGCGAGACCGAGACTTTGAGGTCCCGAAGTTCCTTCTATGGGCAGGGCGAGATACTGGGGAGAGACTTCGAGGGCCAGGGCGAGATCGCTCATGGCGTCGTATGCCAGATTGAGCATCTCCTGGCGCTCGGACTGGGTCGCCCAGTTTCCGTACTGGATGCCCCTGAAGGGAACCAGTCGATAGAGGTCGTCCTCGGTGACGTTGCCGCTGCGCCGGGAGGGCGCGCTGCTCTTGGTTTCGCGCTTCAGGTTCTCGAAGCGGGTGGCGGGCATGATCTTGGGGCGGAGGATGCTTTCGAAAGACAGGGAGTCGTTATCTTCCGAGCGGGACACCTTCTTTGGCTTGATGGTGGTCCAGGGGTCGAATCCGGGGGTGGCCGAGATGCGGGAGTACACCTCATCGGCGGCGAGGTCAAGGGTGCCGAAATGGCTCTCGACGGCGGCGCGATCCGCCTCGCGCAGATCGATGGCGTAGGGATAGTCACCGGTGATCGCGCTGATCAATAAGCTGCGCAGGTACGAAGCAGCCAGGATATCTGCGGCACCGAATTCCACCATTACCGCAGAGACCGAATCTCTCCAGCCGGGCGCGTATTCGTCGAACACCTCGGTGCGCGCCTTGGTGAGGGGGTCGTTGGCACTTATCCGTTGTTTGCGAACCAGGGAGATCAGATGCTTGGTTCCCCTGTTGGCGGGGGCGGATCTCAGCCATGCGGCTGCACCGTCTTGGGGGCTCAGGTAGTCATTGGCCCCGAGATAGGTTTCTATCTGATCTATTACCATCGGGCCGTCGCGATAGCTCCGGTTGCCCACCTGAGAGAAGCCGATATCGTTGATTTCGGGCCAGGTGGCATCGAGGGGGAAGCTTTCCATGTCGGCGGCGATGCCTTTGAGGGTGGCCTCGTAGCAGAGTCCAAAGATGTATCCCTCATGCGGGGTGAGAGTGTGGTACCGGCCGTGGGTCGGTTTTAGATCCATTGAAGCTGCCGACGCTGCAACGCCTCGGTAGAGCACCCGCCAGGCGAGGGCCAGGGACGGGCTTGCACCTTGGGACTGCAATTGCGCCAGGCGCTCATCGAGGGATCCCCAGATGTCGTCGCGGCGGATCTCGGTCAGCTTGGCCTGGATCTGGGAGCTGGAGAGTTGCGAGGCGGCGTCGTCCATGGCGGCGAGTTCGTCGAGGGCGCGGCTGGTTCTTTGGGCCTGGTCGCGGCGGGAACCGGGGATCTCTTCGCCAAAGTTCTGGCGCTTGTCGGAGGTGCTCGTTCGTTCGGCGGGGTTTTCGTTGTCCATGCCTATACATATGCACGGCGAGCGAAGCCTTCGCGGGGGTGCGGCGATGTTTGTTTGGGGTGCATACATAGAAGGTGTGCACTGGGGCCAGGGTAGCTACGAAACCCAATCCAGTCACGCCCCGGTGCACACCCTCTTCCGCTGGCGGCGGATACGGCTGGTGCGGATGCACGGGAGCTGAGGTAGCGATCACCAGCGAACCGTCTACGGGTTCTGTCTCCCACGACTGAAGTCACGGGCTTTGCACGCCACGCTCCTTCTCGGCACGTTACAGCCGATGGCTAGACTTGCGGAGCGCTATGCCGGAATGACGACAGGCGGAGAAAGACCGTATTCATGTTTTTGCACAGGTTGGCCACTCGCGGATTCGCCCTCGGAGCGTTGGTCGCTCTCTTGACCGGATGCAACGCTGCTCCAAGTTCAGCTCGCAGCACATCCTCA
>JAKASN010000180.1 GCA_021819025.1 Actinomycetes bacterium
CATTGAGGATCGGTCGGACCCCGGCGCCACAGGAGTTGAGAGCCTTCGCGGCGCGATGTCGCGGGTAAACCAGCGGTGGGAGCCTGTGAATTTTACTGGCGAGATCTATTTCTACGAGGCGGGAAACACTTTCTCTGTCGTAATCGTGAGGGGCAAGGTCGATGGCGTGATCCAACGGGTGCAGGACCGGAGGTGACGAAATGCAGATCGGTTGCGAGCGATCACTGTACGGTATGCTGCTAATTGGAGGAGACTGTCCGTTCCACTCACGGAACGAGAAAGTCGTCGTATTTCCAGGCGGGTCTCGATGATTGAATCAGTGCTCATGGCGGGCGTGGTGGATACTGCTTCAATCTTGGCTTCGTGGCCACCTATGCAGGAATTCTATCTGTCTGGTGGTACAGCTTTAGCTTTGCAGCAAGGACACCGTCAATCCCGGGATCTTGACTTTTTTACCCAACGCCCATTGTCTACATTGCCGGATTTGCCGGGAATGGACGGGATGTTGAAGAGTTTTGCCCAGGTCGAATGGACGCAAAAGTCCCCGGATCAAATTCATTGGCGCCTCGATGGGGTTTCGGTCACCTTGCTTGCCTATCCTTTTTCGCATGACTTCGGTTTTCGCGCCTGGCGGGGTCTAGCGGTGGCAGATGTGCATGATATCGCCGTGCAAAAAGCTTATACTGTGGGCCGACGCGCCAACGCTCGCGATTACATTGATTTGCATGCCGTCCTCACGGCGGGCGTGGTGTCTCTCGATGCGTTGATTGGTCGTGCGCAAAACGCCTACGGGGAAGCCTTTTCGCCGCGCTTATTTTTGCAGCAGCTCACTTACACGCGCGATCTTCCGGATCGGGACGACGCGATAGGGCTGCTGATCGAGCCGGAGTCATTCGACGTGATTGCCCAAGATTTGCAAACCATGGTGCGGGATTGGGTTGAACAATATGCGCAGGTCCACCCCAGGCCTCGCGGAGGGCGACGACCATGATCCTGCCCACTTCTATTCAGCGCCTGTTTTACCGCTACCATGCAGATCGTCTGGATACCACAAAGCACGAGCCTCTCATTATCCAGACCGTTTTGGAGGACGGTTCGCTGGCCGATTGGTCCTGGCTGTTCGCGACCTATGGCTGGGATACGGTTCGCGATTGGGTCGCCGATCCGGTCCATGCAGCTCAATTGTCTCCTCGCGCGGAATGGTTTTGGACCGGTGTCTTCTTGGGCAAGCCGCATGAAACGCCGCGGTGGGATGGTGGCAATCACCGTCGCATGGTTCCTGTGGATGCCTTGCCTGCTTGGTTGACAGACGAGCTTCGTTAGCAAGACCACCCACGCGGCCCGGTTTCGCCGTGCGATTGCAATTCCTGGATTTGAAGCACGCTGTTCAAGCACTGGGCACACATGAACTCGTTGCGCAAGTGCTTCGCGCTCAGCTCCCAACCGCGACGCTACGGATCGAGCCATCCGAGCCTCTTGAGTACAGCCGCCACCATCCATAGCGCTCTCTCCCGCGTACAGCAGGGGGAACCGCGTTGAGGGCGTGCACCACGGTGTCGCCAATGGTAGCTTCGTAAAATGTGTGCATATGTCCGCAGACGTGAAGCTTGGGTTTCAGTTCATCAGTTAGAACCCGGATCAATGCCTTGCCGGGGCCGCCGGATGAAACAGCGCTCTGATAGAATGGTCGTGTTGAGGCGACTCGGGAGAGAAGCAGACGGAGATGACTACAGAATTTGCGCTCACGCGGGAGCAAGCTGAAAAAGAGGCTTCTCGACTTATCGAGAGCGAATGGAATGTGCCAGAACACGGTCTGCCAATCGACCCGATATTTATTGCACAGCGACTTGGAGTGCATGTGTATTCCATGGCTCTCAAGCCAGAGGTGGATGGGATGCTCAAGTTCGATAAGGTTGGGGAACCTCCGGTAATCTTTATCCCAAATGACGCTTCAAAGAATAGGCGGCGCTTTTCGGTGGCGCACGAGCTAGGCCATTTCATCGCTCAACTCAGGATGGAGCCTAGTGGATCAACAAAAGTCCCGAAAACAGACGTTTTTTACCGCGATCCCGACTCTCGAACTGCAAAGAACCCTCTGGAGGTATTTAGCAACCAGTTTGCCGCGGCACTTCTAATGCCAGAGAACTATGTCCGTGCGTTAGTGACAGAGGGGAAGAGCGACTTGTCCCTTGCGCGCTATTTCGAGGTATCACTTGAGGCGATTAGTCATCGCCTCAAGAATCTGGGCCTGTTAGCTGAAGCTACGAGGTAACTCCCTATGGCAAATGCTGAGGACTCATCGGATTCTTCTCAGAACGAGGTAATCCAGCGAGCCTTAGCTGATCCGGTCGTGACAAAGGCAGCCCAAGCCAATCCCTCTCCCACATTGGTTTCCTCAGAGTCTGCCGAGGAATCCCTTTCCGGGAGAGCGGTACAGGATGTCCTAGACAGAAATATGGACCGCACCGAGCGTCAGGAGTTGATTCGTCAACGTAGTTGGTTCGCAATCGGATTGTTCGCGTTATTGGGGGCGCAACTGCTCTTCATGAACGTCGTGTTGATTCTGGTTGGAGTGCACGCTATCAGCCAGATAGATAATACGACTCTCCGTTTCTACGTTACAGGATCACTTGGTGAAATCTTCGGGTTAGTCACAGTCGCCACTCGTTTTGTATTTTCCGACAAAAAACCTCTTGGTGACCACGACAGTTAAGGTACGTTCGCGTCTGAAGATTTCCTGTCCATGAAATATTCATGCGGGGTATTTTCGGCACGAGCAGCACACCCCTTGTATTGCATTCTCGCGGGTTGTCGCGGCGTTTGAGCCCCGCAAAAGGCTAATTCCTGATTTTGCTCTCCTCTTGTTTGTGCTTTGCAGGACTCTATGGGCGCACAGGGCTTCTGTGATGGGGGGGTTGGAGGACGGAGTGCGGGGCGAATCCACGAAGTCGATCCTCCGATCTGGTTCGCGCCCTCGATATCGACAACGGTGGCGTGGTTTACGACGCGGTCAAGCATCACCGTGGGCTGAGACACCGGCGCCAAAAAGGGTTCGCACCCGCCACCTCCAGCGCCTGAATTACCGACTCCCAGTGCCCGTGAACGTCTCCGATAGCGAGGAAGGTTGTTTCGGCAGAAGTGAATGTCGCAGCCATGGTTCCATTATGCAAGGTGGGCGTGACAGGGCGGAGGAGCACTCAGTCCCACGCTTCGAAAATCGTGTCGGCGCGGTGATCGGCGATGGATGCGGGATCGCCGGTGGAGCGAGGGCGGGAGGCGATCACGCGGCGGTGGAGAGGTTGGGCCTGCACCCGGCGCGCGGCCTGTGAACGCTCGGCGGCGCCGTACACGCGATTCAATAGGTCGGCGAGGTGTCGGCACTGTTGCGGCGAGCCGTCGAAGTCTGGGTCGATCTGATGCAGGGCCGAGCGCAAGAGAAGCACGGGCGGTTGGGTCGAGGACATGCTCATCGCCACGGTGGAGATGACATTGAGGCCGTCTGGGGTCTCGGCGATGGCTGCGCCGGCAAGTTCGGAGTGATAGAGCTTTTCGATAATCATCGCATCGTACATGAACGCCACTCCCCCGTCGGCCTAATTGCCTCCGCTTGCAGCGCCTGGGCCGGGCGACTACCACTTGGGTATCGGCAACCGCCTGGGCCGACCGTAGTTCTGCGAGCGGAGAACATTTAATACGTATGCACGCTTTGCGGACCTTTGATGGGCGGAGCTGGTTTGTGGCTGAGATGGTTGCAGGGCGGGCGGAGCGGACTCGGTGATGATCGTGATGTTCATTGCGGGCGGGGCGATAGCTGGGTTCTGAGTCGGGGCTTGGGGATGGGTCAATTGTCGCCCACACCCTTAGCAGTTCCATGAAATGGGCGCGGGTGAGGGCGATTCTCGGAGTTCTCAGAGCGTGCGAAGTGATGTTTCGAGGCGGGATCGGCGAGCGGCTACCAGGTTCGTTTTGGGTGCATACATAATGGACATGAAACGAACCAACGACCACACGACCGTCGACGCCCCCATAGAGCGGGCGTTCTTCGACCCCAAACTTGTTGCTCACTACCTCGGGTTTTCAAGATGGGCGATCTACCGTTTGGTCTCGGACGGCAAGCTAAAGTCCGTCCCGTTCGGAAGCCAGAGGATTCGAATCGGCCGCAGTGAACTGGATCGCTTCGTAGCGGAGGGTGGCGGACGGGCGAGGGGGCGGCTCGCGCGGCTGGTAAGGGGACGTTTCAACGAGATAACCGAGCGGCGGACTGCGAAAGAGTCGTGGGACGAGATACGTGCTGCACTCGACGAACTGTTGCGTGCTGCGGGGCTGGGTGACATCGACGCCGGGGCGGTCGCCCGCACTTACTCCGTCGAGTGCAGGTGGCGGAAGTCGCCCGCTCATGAAGCAATGGCCAGGTGGGCGAGCGACAATTACCAAGTCGTAAAGGACCTCCTTGACGAAGGCTACGACTGGGAAGAGATCATGGCTGTCGTGGACTCGGACATCAAGCTCACCAGATCATGGCTCGCTCGCGCGAGGCTCGTCGGCGAGTTTGAGGCCACCGAGCGATTGCGCTCGGCTGACACCACGAAGGGACTGGCGCCAGTTCCCGAGGGTAGTGCAGATGATGCGGTGCTCGATGAGGACGTTGAAGAACAGCCGACAACAGCCAAGACGCGGAGCTACGGGCAGGTCGCCCGTCTGGTCGAGAAGCACTTCGACGAGATCGCGGCTTGGCGCAGCGCGGGGGTTTTCTGGCGGGAGATCGCCAAGCGGCTCGACGACGACGGCGAGCCCAACGCGAACGGGGTGAAGTGGGCTTTCGGGCATGCGAAGAGGTCGCGGTACCAGCACTCGGATGCGCGGATAGCAAAGCTGATGTGGCTGCAGGCGTACCAAGCGGAAATCCAGGCGTTCCTTGAGCAGGGGTGCGAGTGGTTTTTCGTCCTCAAGATCCTCGGGTATCCGCTTGACGGGGAGAACATCGACCGGCTTGTTACGGAACTTGAGGGAGAGTTTCGGGCGATGGGGGAACGGGCAGCGTGCTTGAAGCGGGGCGCGCGACCGTAGCTCTTCTGTGACAATGGTGTTTTCGCTTTCGTTCTCTTTATCCAGTTGGCAGCCATACTTGTTGATATTTGGGCAGTGTGCTGTCGGAATGGCGTAACTAGTCATGTGGAAGCGAATCCCGACGTAGACGTTTCAAGACAGGAGACAAATGATGGGCGAAAACATAGCCAACGAGAACAAGAAGGTGCTGAT
>JAKASN010000181.1 GCA_021819025.1 Actinomycetes bacterium
TAAAAAACACTTCCCCGACCCGACAGGCGAGGACTTCAGCGCATCGTTCCCGGCACTGGTCCAACTTGGCCATGGCGAGGCGCGAGAAGCGATGGGACCCTTGCGGGTTGGCAAAAAACTCCTCCGCAACCTTGAGGTACTCTGTTAGGGCCGTGACGCTCATGGGAACCGTCGAAGCGTTGTCAAGATAGGCGCTCACCAATTCAATGGTAGCGCCGCCCTGCAGTTGACAACTCCTGCGCATTGCCCCGGGCGCAAAACGCCACTTATCCTTGTGCGCGCTGGCGGTTACACTCGAAATGTGACAACTAAAATAAGCGTCGCCGTGATCATTGATGCGCCTCGTGAGTCTGTCTTTGCTTATATCGGCAACATTGAGGACCAAACCGCGTGGATGACCGATGCAAAAAAGATCACCATGACTTCATCGCAAGTCCAAGGTATCGGAGTTAAATTCCGTGTGGATACGCGCATCGGACCCCTTCGTGCCCAAGACGAGATGGAGGTCACCGATTGGGTGTCGGGACGATTGATCAAGGTCGCCCACGGTGGGCTGATAAAGGGCGAGGGCATCTTCACCGCTGCCGATTATGGCATGGGCAAGACACTCTTCAGCTGGGAGGAAGAGCTTATTTTTCCGACCCTTCTCGGAGGCAGGGTCGCCGAGGCACTTGCCCGTCCGATCCTCACGCGAATTTTTCAGAGAGATCTCAATAATCTCAAGCGAATCATCGAAGCCACGCCTTCGTAGCTCTCTACCGCTGGCTAAGTTGGTTGAGAATTCCATCACAACAGATCGAGATTGAAACCGACATATGAAAAGTGAAGCGGAAAAAACGCAGCCTCCAAAGCGGCGCACCCACAATTCGATTCTGGTGCTGACGGTTTCGCATGCGGTACAGCACTTCTATGCCGCAGGCATCGCACTCACCTACCCATTTGTGATATTGGCCTTTCACACCAGCTATACCACGCTGGGCATATACCTCACCATTGCTGGGGTCATCGGTGGAGCATTGCAAAGCGCCACTTGGCTGGTGCGCAAGTTCTCCACCCGAGCGGTGCTCGGAGCCCAGAATATCGGCTTAGCTCTTGCAGCGGCTCTAGGTGGAGCGTCAGCAACATTGGGTATTTTTGGAATTTCACGCATCTTCGCGGCACTTGTCTACTGGCCTCAACACCCTCTCGGCAGCGCCTACCTAACTGAGCGATATCCCAAACGAAAAGCTTCGGTACTTTCATGGCACACCATCGGGGGAACCATTGGGACGATGTCGATCCCTCTCGTCCTGTCGGTGGCAATAGCCAACTTCGGGTGGCGGACCAGTCTTTACCTGCTCGCGATTCCCTTGGCTTTAGGGGGCTTTTACGTCTTTCGGGCTCTCGACGTCGACCAAAGCCCCCACCACGACGACATGGCGGCGCAACGGCCACTCCTCGCCCAGATTAAGGCGCTGGGAAATCGATCTAGTGTTACCGTGCTGGTAACTTCGGTGATCTCTGCCGCAGGTCGCGGACTCGGCGTGTTGAGCGCATATGTCCCGGCCTTTTTGCATCGCGGCACCACGCTATCCACGATTGATATCGGCGTAGTTTTCACCGTTATGAGCATCGGCGGAATCGTCGGTCCCCTCGCCGCTGGCCGACTCGCAGATCAGCTGGGGCGAAAGATCGCCCTGTTGATTACCTATATCTTTGGAGCCACCACGATTGCCGTGTTTATGCTGGTCGGAAATTCCTTTTTGCTATTGTGTCTGGTCGGCGTCGCTGTCGGCTTTTTCGCTTACAGCGAGTCGCCGCTCTTGCAGGCGATCTTTTCCGAGACTGTCAGTGGGGCCGAATCTCGCCAGGCATTTGGTTTGTTCTTTGCCATCGCGTACGGCATCGGCTCGTTTTGGCTCTTTGCCATAGGCGCCATGATCGACAGCTACGGCTTCCACAGTGCTTTCTATGTCATTGCCGCGTCATTTCTCGTCTCCGCTGCCATCATCATCACCCTGCCCAAGTCTCGCGTCCGGCCCTGAGCGAGGTGCCGACCGCACCTCCAATGCTTTGCATAATGTACGTACTTTATACCCCCGGTGGTATTATGGATGAAACGCAGTACTTCAGGAGGTAAAGTGAGTTTCCTAAATCATCCAGCACATCGGGCCGCCGAACTTGTAAGAGATGGCTACACCATTATCGATGTCCGTGAGCCACACGAGGTGCGGGGCGGTGCGCTCCCTGATTCGACCAACATCCCCTTAGGTGACCTGCATCGGCGCGTTTCCAGCTTTCCGCTAAGCACGAAGATCGCCGTAGTTTGCCAATCCGGTGCTCGCTCGATGCAAGCAGCGCAAACGCTGGTCGCCTTGGGATACCATAACGTAGCAAATCTCGCCGGTGGCATGAACTCCGCGCAAGCGCGCAGCCTCGCGGGCTAGTTGACTAAATAATTAAGAACTGTCTCGGAAAGCCTTGGCCAGGCTGACTTGGCAAAGTCATCAAATGGCCGATCGCCCAAGAAGCACAGCGCGACTTGGGCGATCGGATCGATCCACAAAAAAGTCCCACTGCGTCCGAAATGGCCGAAAGTCTCGCCAGAGTTCGATGGCGCACTCCAATGCGGTTGCTTTGAGTCGCGGATCTCGAAACCCAAGCCCCACGCGTTGTTTTCCTGTACACCATAGCCTGGTAAGATACCAGGCAAAATGCCGATTTGATTCGTGGTCGCCGCAGCAATGGTTGCCGCACTGATGAGCTTTGGCGCAATTAAGGCCTCGGTGAACTTCGCCATGTCCTCGACCGTCGATACCACCCCGGCTGCTGCTCCGCTGGGTCCGCCATGTTCGAATCTGCCGGGCTCAATGGTGGTAGATCGCATCTCCAACGGTTCCAGAACTGCTTCTCTCACGTACTGATGAAACGGCATATTGGCCTCAGAGCTCAGGGCGTGGGCCAACACTTCAAAGCCAAGATTCGAATAAATCCGACGTTGCCGCGGACGGCGAATAAAATATCCGGATCGCCTCACGCTGTCGCTTCCGAAGAGCAACTCGAGGTCCGCGATTCCAACTGCCCCGTCATGGTCATAAGCCAGGCCGCTTGCGTGGCAGAGCAATTCCCGCCAGCTTATCTCCAAGGGAGAGACTAAATCGTCGAGCGCGAAGAGACCCTCCTCAAACCCGACAAGGATAGCCAGGGCTGAAATTGGCTTGGAAAGCGACGCGAGCCAGAACTGCGCCTTCATCTCTCCAAGTTTCACAACCCGACCCGGAGGTTCACCGCCATAACCGATTGCCCAGAGACCAAAATGGGCGACGGGCCAAGAGTTGACTTCTGACTGCAGGACTGCGAGAGCACCCAAGCTAGCTATCTGACCTTGCACTTTCCCCGAAGATACTTTCCCATGAATACCTGCCAGAAGTGCTTAGACACCACCAGAACAGGTCGTACCCGGGGCGGGACTCGAACCCGCATGACCCTTTCGAGTCCGGGGGGTTTAAGCCCCCTGCGTCTACCATTCCGCCACCCGGGCAGCTCAAGACAATCATAACTGCGCTATCCGAGAGCTTGCTTGGTGTTTTGCCGAGAACTAGCAGTTCATTCGGAAATATCCCCGGACACGGCAGCCGGAGCCTCGCTGAGGAGATCTGCCGTGCAGTAAGGACACTTGCTGGCGGCAAGGTTGATCTCGCTAAAGCAGTACGGACATGTTTTTGTGGTAACCGGAGCCGGGGGAGCTGGCCTTCTGGTGCGGTCAACAAGGGAATTGATCGGTTTTACTACAAAGAAGAAAACCACGATGGCGAGAATTATGAAAGTGACAAGCGCATTGAGGAAGTCCCCATAGAGAAACACACTTTGATTAACAGTGAACTTCAGGGCGCTAAAGTTGAACTTCCCGGCCATGCCAACCAGTGGGGTGATAAGGTCCTTCACCAAAGCGGCGACGACGGCCCCGAATGCCGCTCCGATGACGATACCGACCGCGAGGTCAACAACATTTCCTCGCAGCACGAACTCTTTGAATTCCCTGGCAACCTTCATGGCTAAAGAATATCATTGCCAAGAAGGCAAAATTGCCACCGAATCATTGCTATCTCATGCAAATTTAGCGGAAAGCTTCATTTGTAAAACCAAACCACCGAGTTGGCCGCAATGGTGACCTTGATGTGGTTCGGGTAGCCGTCGCATTCAGCCGGGGTGGATTCGCGCTTGCCAAGGTTTCCTTCGCCACTGCCGCCATACTCTTTTGCGTCACTGTTGAGAATCTCGTTATAGACGCCAGGTTCAGGTACACCTACCGGCACGTCCCAATAGTCAAGTCCAGAAAAGTTCGCAACGCACACCAGCACCCCAGAGTTCTCCGAAGGGAAGCGCCGCAGCGTGATGAAGAGATTCTTTTCTCTGTCGTGACCACGAATCCAGCTGAAGCCACGGGGGTCGAGGTCCGCGTAATGAAGTTCCCCAAGGGCAAGATAAAGGCGGTTTAGGTCGGTCAGGAGCCGTTTCACCCCGGCATGCCCAGGGTCATCTAGGAGGTGCCAGTCCAGTGACTGCTCATGGTTCCACTCCGCTTGTTGGGCAAATTCATCCCCCATGAAGAGCATCTTCTTGCCCGGGTGCGCCCACATCCAGGCATAAAGAGCCCGAATGGTATCAAGTTTGGTCTGGTGATCGCCAGCCATCTTGGCATAGATAGACCCCTTACCGTGCACGCTCTCGTCGTGCGAAAGCGGCAGCACAAAGTTCTCGGAAAAGGCGTAGTGAAGTCCGAAAGTGATCTCGTCGTGATGGTGGCTTCGATACATCGGGTCACGCGAGAGATACGAGAGAGTGTCGTGCATCCAACCCATGTTCCATTTGAAACCAAAACCAAGGCCATCATCGTAAGTCGGTCGCGCTACCTTGGGAAACGCGGTGGACTCCTCGGCAATCGTGGACGCTCCCAACTGATGCACCATCTCGTTTAGCTGACGTAAAAAGGCAATCGCTTCTAGATCCTCTCTCCCACCGAAACGATTCGGCACAAAGTCCGGGCGCGAATAGTCAAGATAGAGCATGGAAGCCACGGCATCGACCCTCAGAGCATCGAAATGAAACTCTTCCACAAAGTAAAGAGCTGAGCCAAGCAAGAAGTTGCGAACTTGAGGTTTCGCGTAGTCGAATACCAAAGTACCCCAGTCAGCGTGGCTTGCCATCTTGGGGTCGTCTTTCTCATAAAGAGGCTCTCCGTCAAAGGACGCGAGCGCAAAAGTATCTCGCGGGAAG
>JAKASN010000182.1 GCA_021819025.1 Actinomycetes bacterium
TCTCCCACATACCTGCGGCGAACTGGGCGATACCTCCGAAGAAGAGCGCCAATGGCAACACGACCAGTGTGAGCTTGGCGTCGAGGAGATTTGCATTGAAGACACTGAGTACAAATGTGGTTGTCGCAAATCCGGCTAGTCCAAGTGGACCCGGGTCGGCAACCGTCGGTGTATTAACCGTAGGCGTGTTATCTGCCATAGAGTATCTCTGTCCTTTCTGACAAAGTTATGTCCCCCTGGTGACCCCTGATCCGCTTCCCGCTGCACCACTGGGAAATCTGGTTCTCGACAAATAATTGCCGAGTCCCGTCGGATCACTGTCAATGGCAAGCCATTGACATCCCGGGCTTGGCTTTTTGCGCCGAAGTGCAATCAGCGGCCCACGCGGGTCACATTCTAAGCAAGCGCATCACTGGGCTTGCTTCACTCGGATCCCCTCTCCACAACCCCCTCACGAAGGAAGCGAAGCTTGGATCCGAATCCTGCTGTGGGTCCGCGCTATTTCCCTTGAGATAGTCGCGAAACCACTTTGACTAGGTGCATGTCGCAGCTACTCGGTAGAGCCCTGCTTGGACGCTGCCGAGTTTGCACGATCTGCGATCTCTTTTACGACGTCGGCATTCGCAAGTGTCGTAACGTCGCCGAGCTGCCGTTGTTCAGAGATGTCACGCAACAAACGTCGCATGATCTTGCCCGAACGCGTCTTGGGCAGTTCGTCGGTGAATACGATCGAGGCGGGGCGTGCGATCTTACCGATCTTGGTGGCGACGTGGTTGCGCAACTCCTGGAGGAGGGTTTCGTTGCCCTCCACGGTGCCCTTGAGGGTTACAAACGCTGCGATGGCCTGACCGGTGGTGGCATCGGCCCTGCCGACCACCGCAGCTTCGGCGACCGCAGGGTGATCCACCAAGGCCGATTCGACCTCGAGGGTGGAGATGCGATGGCCTGAGATATTCATCACATCGTCGACGCGTCCAAGCAGCCAATAGTATCCATCGGTATCGCGTTTGGCGCCATCACCGGCGAAGTAGACCCATTTGTTCTCGCTCGGCTTGGAAAAACGTCCCCAGTAGACATCCTTAAAGCGCTCAGGGTCGCGGTAGATGGTCCTGAGCATGCCAGGCCAAGGGTGGGTGAGAACCAGATACCCGCCGCCGCCGAGGGGAACCGAGTGCCCTTCGTCGTCGACGATGTCGGCCCCAATACCCGGAAGCGGCATTGTCGCCGATCCCGGCTTGGTGGTCGTGACACCGGGCAACGGCGAGATCATGATGTGCCCGGTCTCGGTTTGCCACCAAGTATCCACCACGGGGCACTTCTCATGGCCGATAGTTTGGTTGTACCAGATCCATGCCTCAGGGTTGATGGGCTCGCCGACGGTGCCAATCAACTTCAGGCTGGAGAGGTCGTGGCGATCGGCGTATTCGCTACCCCACTTCATGAAAGTTCGGATCGCGGTAGGGGCGGTGTAGAACTGCGAGACGTGGTACTTTTCGACGATCGACCAAAAGCGGTCTTTGTCGGGAAAGTTGGGAACCCCCTCGTAGAGGACGCTGGTGGTCCCGTTGGCCAACGGGCCGTAAACGATGTAGCTGTGGCCAGTGACCCACCCGATATCGGCAGTGCACCAGTAGACGTCGTCGTCTTTGATGTCGAAGACGTTCTTGTGGGTGACAGCAGCCCCGAGAAGATATCCGCCGGTAGTGTGCTGGATGCCCTTAGGGCGCGCGGTGGTTCCCGAGGTGTAGAGGATAAAGAGCGGGTCTTCAGAGTCCGTCTCGGTAGCAACTTTTTCACCCGACTGGCTGGCAATCAAGTCGTGATAGAAGACGTCGCGGCCCTCGACCATGTTGATGGCGGCTTTGGTTCGTGCTACCACGACGACTTTTTCTATCGAGGGAGTCTCCTCCAGAGCGTGATCGGCATATTCCTTGAGGGCAACGCGACTGCCGTTGCGCCAAGACTCGTCGCAGGTTACCAGTACCTTGGCCTCGGCGTCGTTGATGCGGTCGCGAAGCGCATCAGAGGAAAATCCCCCAAAGACCACCGAGTGGGTCGCACCGAGACGCGCCGAAGCGAGCAGCGCGATAGGAAGCTCGGGCACCATGCCCATATAGATGGCGATGCGGTCTCCTTTGCGAACTCCGAGTTCCTCAAGGCCGTTGGCAAATTGGTTGACTTCGTGGTACAACTCGCGATATGTGATGGTGCGGGAGTCTCCCGGCTCGCCTTCAAAGTAGTAGGCGACCTTATCGGCCTTATCCACGAGGTGCCTGTCAAGGCAACTCTCTGTTACGTTGAGCTTGGCACCCACGAACCACTTGGCAAAAGGTGGGTTGGACCAATCCAAGACTTCGGTCCAAGGGCTACGCCATTGGATGTGGTGTGCCTGTTTTTCCCAGTACTTGACGAAATCTTCGCCCCCTTGGTATTCCGACTCTGAGTTGACGTTGGCTTGAGCCCGAAACTCCGCCGACGGCGGGAAGGTTCTCTGCTCGTCCATGAGAGCTTCAATGGTGACCGCCGCTTCGTCATGCGACTCCGGCATCGTTTCCCCCTTCAGTGTGACAATCTTCATATATGCTGAAGCGTCCCGATAGTAGGCACTTAATTTCCAGCTTGTCCAATCGCGACGACACGCGTAGCGAAATTTCCATTCCACCTCGTTGAAGGCTTGTTGCGTCTGCTAATCACGACTGTATCAGATTGTCAGCGGCTTGATTAATGAATCGGAAATAAATGAATTA
Organism: Actinomycetes bacterium; assembly: GCA_021819025.1. Taxonomy (GTDB): domain Bacteria; phylum Actinomycetota; class Acidimicrobiia; order Acidimicrobiales; family Acidimicrobiaceae; genus Acidithrix. The sequence goes on from JAKASN010000182.1 coordinate 2,748, forward strand.
TTACTCGACACTGAGTTGTTCGGCCAGGACCGAGAGGCGATCGAAGCTCTCATCGAGCGCTTGGAACGGAGCGGAGAAGTAGGACTTGAACTTAGATATATCTAAATCGCGCCGACGAAATTCAGGGGCGAGAGTTGCAATCCGCCACGGCGTGCGTAGGCGGTTAGAGAGGAGGTAGTCATAGAAGACATCCTGCCGTGAGACTCCATAGGCAAGCTGGATAAGAGCCACAACCATTCCAGTTCTATCTTTGCCCGCAGTGCAGTGAACCAAAGAAGCCCCAGCCGCGCCATCGAGTATTTGTTGGGCTACGAAGAGGAGCGTATCGCTGTACTTGTCAATGATATAGTTATACATGGCGACCATATCGGCAATGGTAATTTCAGCGATATGTCCTTTAAATGCGCCTATAACGGCGTCATCGAAGCCGGATATCTGTCCAGACACTGCTATGTTTATCAGTTCGAATTGGCTTTGAGTAGGTAACGATGTCGGAGAGATAGCGATCTCGTCGGGTCGACGAAGATCGAATATTCGCTTTATGCCGAGACGTTCCATTTCTTTGAAATCTTCCGCAGTGAGCTTGGCGAGGTTCTCGCTGCGGAAGAAGCGGCGCCAAGGCATCTGGGCGCTGTCTGAGCTCTGGTACCCTCCGAAGTCCCTAAAGTTATTCGCTCCTTCGAGCTGGATAACCCTTCGCGCGAAGCGCTGCTCGCCACGATCTACCGAGGCGCGGACCATCGTATGGTTGGAGTTCGTCTCATCTGCGGCTATGCCGTATTGTGTTCCGGCAGATACTGACTTCAATTCCATGGCGTTATGCCGGATGCCAAAAAGATCGTAGACTTCGACAGAGAGGTGGCCTAAATCCGCCAATGCCAGTAAAGAAATGTCTTGATTACCCCCTGAGGTATTTTCGAAAGAGACATAAACTGGGCTCGCTGGGGATCTGGTAATGCGCACTTATTTAATTTAGCTCGATAACATGGATCTTGCTAATTCATCGCAAAGGTCAAAGGGATCTAGCAAGCTGGCACGGGTGCTGAAGTAGCTAGGCCCGACTGAGATGGGAGCGTGGCTATGGTCCGCGCGCTGATGTGAGTGGCGAGAGACGTGCCAAGTAGCCCTGCAAAGGCGGGGAGTGCGACATTTGCGGTGGCATCCACGCAAATGGAGTTGCCGATCACCGCGGTTGCGACCGCTATGACCTGGTAGCCGTGACCGATAAATCCTGACAGCTGGGCCTTGGCGATAGCCTGGGCGACCGCTGGGTCGATCACGACGGTCGAGGAGTGATAGTAGCTTGCCAAGCTGAGGTTGTTGGCCGCCGCTGTGGCAGCGGCTTCGACTCGATCGGCAAGCTCGGCTTTGGAAGTGTAGAGGAAGTTCAAATCCACCAAGAGCGCAGCGAGCGTGACTGCGAGAAGCGCTACAATCGGCGCGATTAGCACAATTGACCCCTGGTTCTCGCGGCGAGTGTTCAAGCTTCGCAGATGAACCGACCGGGAGGAGTCCCTCTTTTCGCTATTGCCGAGCTTTGCCGAGGTACTCATATGCATCCCGTATCGAGAGAAACCACCTGGGTTGTCGATCCGGTGATTCGTCCGGTGGGAAGCAAGGGGTTGGCGATGGAAAGCGTCACGAACTCTGCGTTGCACGATCCTGTCATGGCCACTGTGGCTACAAGGGAGTTCGCCGGAACCCCGACGGCATTAAGCGTTGCATTGGCCATGGTAGCTACCTCGGCGGCGCTCAGCGGAGTGCGGTTTTCTTGAATCTCCCTGGAGAGGTTGCGCAAGGACTCAGAGAGTGCCTGTTGGTACCTCGCCGAGGTTGCGGTGACCGATAAAACGTAAAACGAAAAGAGCACCACGATACACAGTGCAGCAAGTGCCAGCGCGACGTCGATCATCCCGGTGTCATCTTGGGTGCGAGTTCGCAGCGGAGTGGATAGCGATCTCATGAGATCCTCTCCTGGAGAATTGCCGCTCGTGCCGTGACGGTAGTGGTTAGTCGCGGAAGCGCTGGCAGGGTGGCGATGGGGACCTGCGTTCGTATCGTTACCACCAGCAAGGAGCCCTGGGGTGAAGTTTCGATGCTGGTATACGGGCTGAGACTGCCAAGGTCAGCATGTGCCATATTCAGCACGGCCTGAGTTGATAACAGACCCTCCTGGTAAAGTGCGCCAGCCTCGAGACGCGCAGTGTCCTGGGCAATTGCTCCAAGTCGGCTCTCAGCGTCGCTAAGTCTCGCCATGGATACCACGAGCTGGATTATTGTCACAAGGACCAAGAGCCCTAGCACTGCAGGGAGGAATCCGCTACCGGACTCTCCCTTGAAGTCGGCCGAGTCGAACACTGCGCTACTGGCCCAGCTTGGCTACTTGGGCATTGACGGCATTCGTAGCGGTACCCATAGTCGCTTTGAATGCCACCCAAAGAATTACCCCGAGAAAGGCGAAGATCAGTACCGCGATGGCGGCCGATACGACTCCTTCGCCAGCGTCAG
>JAKASN010000183.1 GCA_021819025.1 Actinomycetes bacterium
CAACGTCGTCAATATCGGAATTGGAGGATCCGATCTTGGCCCGGTGATGGCCTATGAGGCTTTGCGCTACTATTCGGATCGAGAGATGACTTTTCGCTTTGTCTCTAACGTCGATTCCACCGATCTCATCGAGGCGACCCGGGACCTCTCGGCTGCCGAGACACTTTTTATCGTCTCCTCCAAGACCTTTTCCACCCTGGAGACCATTACCAATGCCACTTCGGCGCGTCAATGGTTGATCGAAGAACTTGGGGAGGCCGCTGCGGTTGCCAAACACTTCGTCGCGGTTTCAACCAATGCGGAGCGCGTTTCGCAATTTGGCATTGACACGGCAAATATGTTCGGGTTTTGGGATTGGGTGGGGGGTCGCTATTCGATGGATTCGGCGATTGGCCTCTCGACAATGATTGCGATTGGCCCGGATCACTTTGCCGAGCTGCTGGCGGGCTTTCATGCCATGGATGAACACTTTAGAACGGCGCCGTTGGCGCAAAATTTGCCGGTAATAATGGGCCTTTTGGCGGTTTGGTATGGGAACTTCTTCTCAGCTCAGACCGCGGCGGTGATGCCCTATGAACAGTACCTGAAGCGCTTTCCCGCCTACCTCCAGCAACTTACCATGGAGTCCAACGGCAAGCACGTGACCCTTTCCGGAGCGCCGGTGGACTATGAGACCGGGGCGATCTATTGGGGTGAACCGGGCACCAACGGCCAACACAGCTTCTATCAGCTCATTCACCAGGGAACCAAGCTCATCCCTGTCGATTTGATCGGGTTTGCCAAGTCGCTCAATCCCCTCGGGGATCACCATGACATCCTCTCTTCGAACGTCTTTGCGCAGGCCGAAGCGCTCGCTTTTGGCAAAACCGCCGAGGAAGTGCGCGCCGAAGGTACCCCGGAAGCTGTGGTGGCGCATCGCGTTATGGAGGGGAACCGTCCCAGCAACGTGATTTTGGCCGAGCGTCTCACTCCGAGAATTCTCGGATCCCTCATCGCGCTCTATGAGCACAGCGTCTTTACCCAGGGAGTGATTTGGGGAATCGACTCTTTCGACCAGTGGGGTGTTGAGCTCGGCAAAGTTCTTAGCGTTCGCATTATTCCTGAGTTGTCCGACCCCAGCCAAGGCGAGCTGAGCCATGATTCTTCTACTAACGCCTTGATTAGGCTCTATCGAGATCTCAAGCAAAGGTGAGCTTGAGTCGAGCAAGCTGAGTCGCGGCCGTTCCCCTCTCATCGCGCCACCTGAACTGCGCATGGGCGATTACTTATCTCTCGTCCAGCAGCTTGGGATGCGAAATTGCACAACTTTGGTCAACCCGGTGGCGAGGCTCGCCGGGCCGAGCGTTTTGGGCGAAGCAACAAAATCGACGGGATCGTTGTTGGGTGTGGCGCTTGGCAAGGCACGAGCAAAATGTCTCACCCATAATGCCTGAGGGGCACAGCGCAGCTATTGGCCTAAGCGCACCTGCTGGGATGACAAATGGTCATTTAGAATCCAGCCGTGGAGCCCTCGGCCTAGCGGTTTGGTTGCGAGAGAGAACTAGTGGCGGCGGTGCGTTCGAAGCGGCGTTGTCGAGGCAACGAGTCGGCCCCAGGTTATAAGGATCAATCTCCCCGGGCTAGGGATATCCCGAAGTCCTCGCTTAGGGTTACTTCATGGGATACTTGCCCTGGCCGCCTAGAAGGCGCTTGTTCCGTTGGGAGTTCCGTTTCCCGTCGGTCCGTTGTATCCCGTAGAAAGGCTATCGCCCGCGTTGCAAAGGTAGTTGCCGCAAGAGCCGTTTGATCCGCTGGTGACCCGATAGAGAGAAGCCCCACTGGCATAGAGCCCCGCTGCTGCCGTGGAGCCCAGACTGGCGGCATTATTGCCTGCGAGCGCAAAGACCGAGGAGATGAGCGGCGAGGCGACGCTAGTGCCTCCGACCACGATCCAACCGCCCTGTCCATAAGTGTCATAGATCGCCACCCCGGTGTTGGGATCGGCTACCGCCGAGACATCGGCTACGGTACGCATTGAGCAGTACGACGTCTTTGGTTGCCATGAGGGTTCAGCTTCATATCCAGAGCACCCCGAACCCGCTCCGGACCAGGCGGTCTCGCTCCAGCCCCGGGCTGTTGTGGATGATTGGAGCAGCGATGTGCCACCGGCGGAGACGACGCTCGGCGCGGCGGCGGGAAACTCCACCCCATATCCCGAATCCCCCGAACTTGCCACTACCACCGAATTTGATGACGAGTAGTCGCTATTGTAAGAGAGTTCGGCGCTGCTTTCTGAACCGCCATAGCTATTGGAGACGACATTGGCGTGGCTCTCGGCATACTTAGCGGCTGTGCCGAGATTTGAAAAGCTCGCCGAAGACGCTTCCACCACGAGAATATGGCAATTGGGACAGATCGCCGAGACCATCTCCACGTCAAGGGACTCCTCGGTGCCCCAGCCGCTGTTGGCCCGAGGGAGCTTGGTGCCACCCGATTGATTCACGATGGTCAAGCAACCAGAGCTACATGATTTCAAGCCGAATTGGTTCCGGTAGGTGGCGAGGTTGGAGGCGAGGTAGGGATCCGAGTAAGCATCGACGATGGCGACCGTCATGGTGCCACCGCTATTTGCTGAGGCGTTGCCAAGACTGTAAGCGCTCTGGAGTTCGCTGGGAATATATCCACTTAGGCTGGTCGAGCCGGGTGAAGGTTTGCGGAGGTGCGAGCCGCGCCAGGAGCTTGGATTGACCAGTTTTTGCACAAAGCAGCGGGCAAAGCCGATTGAGACCGGTCCACACAGCTTTTCAATCTTGGGTCCCGTGGTGCCGCTTTGCGTACTTGCACTTGCGCCAGACGATATTGCCAGCAAAGAAAAAAGAGAGATCGTCGCAACCACAGTGAGGATAGCTGAGACTTGCTTCGGCTTCATGTCGCCTCCAGGTGTCATTTGGATTGGGGTTACCACGCGCGAATCGATCTCGCCCAAGGACGTTCCCGAGGCGCAACCTTTGCGTTGCAAGTACAGCTTGGGACCGCCCCAATCACGTGTGCTGCAATATTATCACGCTCAACTTTGGCGATGTGGTGTAATTGTGCCAGAAAACTCGTCCTTGGCGCGGGTAGGTTTTGGCCTGAAGGCATCGGCGATCCCGTCTGGCATGCCCGGGGAAGCCTCCGGGGTCGAGCTGATGCGGATCTCAAGGTGTGGCGCTTTTGGGAGAGTTCTCGCTTTTGATGGGTGATGAGTTGATGCGCCAGATTTAGGGTGGCGTGATCACCGCGCTGGAGCAGTCCGGGGTTACAGCAGTGCTATTTTCCCAGTCGAGCCCCACCCCGCGGAGACGTCGATCCCGGGATTTCCTTTCGATAGCCGATTCGGCATCGCCGGCGCGCGACAAGTCGGCGCGTCCTCAACCAAAGGGCTGCTCCTTAGTGCAAAAGTGCGATTTCGGACGATCTTGCCACCACGTCGCGGCACGACGATAGCGCTGCGGTGCTGGCCACCCATAGGATTGAGATAAGTGACTATGTAGTTAAAGACCAAGGATGATGATGAGTTCCATTCAGCTGGTAGAAGTCGGTCCACGCGACGGATTGCAGAACGAAGCGGTGCCCTTTAGTACCGAGGAGAAGATCTATCTCATTGAGTCACTTGCGCTTGCCGGCTTGGATCGAATCGAAGTCGCATCATTTGCCCACCCCAAGCGGGTACCACAAATGGCAGACGCCGAGGCGGTTATTGGCGGCTTGTCGGACTTCTCTCGCGAACGCGGTATCGGGTTGATACTCAACGAACGCGGCATGGAAAGGGCCATCGCCACGGGAATACCCGAAGTTCATTTTGTCGTGGTGGCCAGTGACACCTTCGCCGAGCGAAATCAAGCTTCCAGCACCAAAGGCCTCATCGAGACTTGGCATCGCGTCGCGGCGATGGCCCAGCAGGCGGGAATCCGGGCCTCGGTGGGAGTCGCGGCGGCATTCGGCTGTCCATTTGAGGGCGAAGTTCCGCCTTCGCGCGTCATGGAGATCATCGAGGATGTGGCGGGGAGTTCCCCCACCGAAATTGGCATCGCGGATACTATTGGGTCGGGCGTACCACGACAGGTCGAGACGCTAGTGCGCATGGCGAAGTCTCGCATCGGTGATATTCCCTTGCGATGCCATTTCCATAACACTCGAAATTCTGGAATTGCCAATGCCTACGTTGCGGCAAACGAAGGATGCGACGTGCTGGATTCCAGCGTGGGAGGCATCGGAGGGTGCCCATTTGCGCCTAAGGCTACCGGGAATATCTCCACCGAGGATGTCGCCTGGATGCTCTCTCGCAGCGGCTTCGAGCTAAACGTCGACCTAGAGCGCCTCTTCTCTGCGACTGCTTGGCTGAGCGAGAAGCTGGCACGTCCGTCGGACTCTCTGGTCTTTCGTGCTGGAGTGTTTCCAGGCCGTTCGTAGATACTCACGGTCTTAGGTTGGGGCTAGCAGTTGGGGGGACTTTGGTGGCTATGATGCCAAGGGCCCCCTAGAGCGGTGCCCGAGCGCGACGCTAACCCAGGGGTGGCTTGGGAACCTAAAGACCTTATCTGGCAAGGTAGTAAGCCTTTTGTACTTCGAATTTCAAAAGTGTTAGAGTCACACCTTGTGAACGGATTCGCCCTTAGGTTCCCGAGGCGGCGTCTAAGTTGTCGCATTGGCGAGCGGGGAGAGATCCCCGCGAGCTTTCAGAGGACGCGATGTGTTTTGTGGCGGCGGATCTGAGCTTGCTCGAGAGTAAATAGTGAGGTGAGGCTGTTGAAAGTAGCCATTCCGAAGGAAAGACAAGAAGGAGAATCCCGCGTTGCCGCGGTCCCCGACACCGTTGCCAAGATGGTGGCGATGGGGCTTACCGTTGCGGTGGAGTCCACTGCGGGTGAGGCGGCGCGATTTTTGGATTCTTCCTACAAAGAGGCCGGGGGGGAGCTCGTCGAGGATCTCAACGAGCTCTATCGTGGCGCGGATATAGTTCTGCGCGTTGGAGCCCCGAGCGATGCGGAGATCGCACAGATGCCCGAAGGGGCGCTCTTGGCATCTTTCCTCCAGCTTGGGCGCAACCCTGAAGTGGTAGAAAAGCTTGCGGCGAGAAATATCACCGCGTTTGCGCTCGAACTGTTGCCGCGCATCAGCAGGGCCCAGTCCATGGATGCCCTGAGCTCCCAAGCTTCGCTGGCTGGTTACAAGGCGGTACTCCTGGGTGCGGATCGCCTCTCTCGTATCATGGCGATGCAAATGACT
>JAKASN010000184.1 GCA_021819025.1 Actinomycetes bacterium
ACGAACTCGACGAATTCAATCAACCTGGAGACGTCTCGGCGGCGATCTCCTGGGCACTTTCTGCCAATGCCCAGAGCTCGTCGCCGCTCTATCAGCTCATTGATCCCGCTGAGGTCGCCATCGCCGGGCAGTCAGATGGGGGCAACACCGTGCTGGCGGTGGCCTACAACAGCTGTTGCATGGATTCCAGGGTGAAGGCGGCGATCATCTATTCGGGAACTGAACTCCCAGGCTTTGGTGGAACATTTTTCCCCGCAGGCGCCTCGACGCCGATGCTGGTGGTGCAAGGCAGCGCGGACACCATCAACCCGCCAGGGGAATCAACGCAAATCTACACCGCTGCGCCCTCGCCGAAGTACCTGCTCTGGCTCTTAGGCGCCACTCACCTCAATCCCTACACCCAACTCGACCAATACGAATCGATCACCGCCGCTGTGACCGCGGACTTTCTCAAGGGGTATTTGAATGGCGATACTTCCGCCCTTAGTGCCATGGCGGCCGCGGGAAGTGTTGCGGGGATTGCGACTTTTTCCTCTGGGTAGGCCCCTTAGCGCGACGCTAGAATTGGGCTAAAGATTGTTCAATCGGATCTCGGCGAAATGCTGTGACTCATGTCTCAGGATTTGCAAGCCCTGCGATTCTGTGGTGATCTAGCATTCAGTATCTGGGACGAGGCGCTCTAAGCCGCTCCCCAATGAGGCGTCGTGCCAAGACCGAGGCGCGGGAATTGAACCGGGTGATTTGCACATGGAAACTACCACGAATTGGGCGATCGAGGAGTACCCGACGAAAAACGACGGCATCCGGGTTGCGGTTAAAGATCTCATCGACATCGAAGGCCGAAGGACCTCCGCTGGCAGCCGCCTGGTGCTTTCTAGGGCGGCACCGGCCCCTGCCGATGCGCGCTGCCTTGGGGCGATTCGCCAAGGGGGCCTCGCGATTATCGGCAAGGCAAACCTCCACGAGCTCGCCTTTGGCTCTACCGGAATCAACCACTGGTGGGGGACTCCGGTAAATCCCATTCATGCCTCACTGGTACCGGGGGGTTCTTCTTCGGGTTCAGCGGTCGCGGTGGCCAATAACTTTTGCGACTTTGCCCTGGGAAGCGATACCGGGGGATCGATTCGCATTCCCGCGGCTGCTTGTGGGAGCTTGGGGCTCAAGACGACCTGGGGGAAGATCTCCACCGTTGGGGTCTATCCGCTTGCACCATCACTGGATACTGTCGGTCCTATGGCGGACTCGATAGATGCTTTGATCACCGGCTATTCCTATCTTGATGCTGACTTCTCGCCTACTTCTCTCGGTGAACCCCTCCACGTTGGCCTATTGACCGCGAGCCAGAACGAGCAGATGACCGAAGTATTTCGCACCATCTTTGCCGCCCTGGGCTTCAAAGTGACCGAGATCGCCGATATCGACCTCGCCAAAGTTCACCGTAGCGCCAACCACATCATGATCCAAGAGGCCTATCGCGCAGACGGGCACCTCCTCGCAGAATCGCACCGCCTTGACCCGATGGTGGTTACCCGGCTGCTCTCGGCGACGCACTCCAGCGATTTCGACTACCGTGCCGCTCTCGAGGAGCGCCATCGTTTCCAGAACGACCTCGAGGAGCGTTTTGAGGAGTTCGACCTGCTCGCCCTAGCCACGATCCCGGTGAGGATTCCCACCAAAGCGGCTTCGGTAGGAGTCTCGCTGAACCGAAACACCCTTCCGTTCAACTTTGCCGGGACTCCGGCGATCTCACTTCCCATTGCCGCTGAAGTATCCGCAGAAGTTCTCAAGGGGAGTCCGAGTCCCCAAGGAGGGACCCCAGAGAGCCAAGTTCCCATAGCGCTGCAACTGGTTGCGCCGTGGGATCGCGAAGCGCTGCTACTAGCGGTGGGAAAGGCCATGGCGGGCCGTTCGCTTCTCTATTCCCGCCTCGCGCACTAGAAAAGCGATCCACTCGCTCTTCGATCGCCTCGCCTGAAAGCATCCTTTGCTCAAAGGTGCTGTGTTAGCATCTTCTCATGCTGAGCCCAACCCCTAGCGCTGAGCGGGAGTACCGCTAATGCAGCCTATCGAGCAACTGTCGCTTGCCGAGATCGACCTCTCTGATCTGGAGTTCTGGGCTCTCCCCCTCGAAGTTCGCGAAGGCGCGTTTCTCACCTTGCGCAATCAAGCTCCCATTTGCCGCTTTGAAGAAGCGGACTTGGGCTTTTTGCCACCTGGACCGGGTTACTGGGCGATTTCGCGCTTTGGGGACCTCATGGAAGCATCACGGCACCCGGAAGTCTTCTCCTCTGCCCAAGGCGCCACCTCGATTCCCGATCTGCCCGAGGTCTTTCTCGACTACTTCGGGGGGATGATCAATGCTGATGATCCTAAGCACGCCCGGCTGCGCCGCATCGTTTTGCGGGCTTTCACGCCCAAGCGCGTCGCGCTGCTCGAGGGGCGTATCGAAGAGATCGCGGCTGAACTCATCGATCGTGCCAGAGAGCTGGGTAGCTTCGACTTCGTGACCGAGGTGGCTTCGCAACTTCCCTTGCGCGTCATCTGTGAAATGATGGGGATCCCCGCCTCACGCTACCAGGAGGTCTTGGAGCGCTCCAATATCATCCTAGGAGTGGCAGACACCGAGTTTGTCCCCGAAGGCGAGGCCATCGACATGGCGCTCTTGAATGCCGGATACCAGCTCTCTGAGCTCATGCGCGAGATCGGGGCCGAGCGCGGCGTGAATCCCCGCGATGATATCGTCTCGGCGCTGGTGAATGCCGAAGTAGAGGGCGAGGCGCTCTCTCCTGAAGAGCTGGCCTCGTTCTTCGTGCTCTTGGTCGTGGCGGGAAACGAGACCACCCGCAACGCCATTAGCTGGGGCCTCTGGCTGCTCGGTGAAAACCCTAGCGAGCGTGCCCGCTGGCAAAGGGACTTTGCCGCTTTGGCTCCAGCTGCGGTGGAGGAGATCGTCCGCTACAGCTCCCCAGTTATCTTTATGCGCCGAACTTTGACCCAAGACTATATCTTGGGTGGCACCGCCTTGGGTGCTGGTGAGAAGGTCATTCTCCTGTATTCCTCGGCCAATAAAGACGCCGCGGCCTTTGTGGATCCCTTTAGCTTCGATGTCACCAGAGGCGATAATCGCCACGTCGGCTTTGGCGGATATGGTCCCCACTACTGCCTCGGGGCACACTTAGCGCGGCGCGAGATCACGGCGATATTTGCAGAGATCTTTGCCAAAATTCCCACTCTTGTCCCGATCGCCCCACCCGATCGCCTCCGCTCCAACTTTATCAACGGCATCAAGCATCTCAGGGTGGCTATCGCTTGAGGGTGCAGGTCTTTGGGTCTGTCAATAAAAGACTGAGCGCGTCTTGTGCGAGCGCGTCGCGCGATAGCGGGCGCGCTGGCTCGGGAGATGCTTTTTTCTCCACACCATGGCATCGGTCTCAGCCGCGGTAACTTGGCGTCGCCATCTCTGGGTTAATGCCCAAGCGAGATCATCTATCGCGGTGATGGTAGCGGCTCGGATCTCGATCTCGGCGGGGGAGCCGTAGGCGAGCTCCTCTCCTTTTGCGATGTGGGCGGCCAAGGCGTCGGAATAGACCAATACCCCATCGGTGGATAAGACGTGCGGCAGCGAGTTGTCGGCAAAGGCGGTGAGGGATCTAGAGCTGGGAAAGTCAAATATTCCCATCTCGGTGCCCAGGCCGCGGTGGTGTGTGGCGACCAGAGCTAAGTCGGACGCGGTGATCTGGGCCTTCTTCAACACCAGGAAGTCGCATTCGTGCCAGCGGTAGCCGTCCTGGTAAAAGCTGAGCCGCGCCAGCTCGCTTATGAGAGCTTCGGAGCTTTGTGCGATGGCTGCAAAGAAGTACGCGAAGCTGTCGCGGTAGTTGTCGGCGAGAAAAGTCCCCAATTGACTTGCGGCTTTGGCGAGCAACTCGGCGAATTGCATGAGGCGCTCGGAAAAGGGATCGCGTTGTTGGAGGATCCCGAGCATCTCAAGAGGACCAAGCGAATTGAGGTGGCTGGGGGCAAAGGGCCAGTGCGAGTCGAAGTATCGCACCAGCCCGCCGGCCATGGTCAGGTATCCCGAGTCGCTGGAGTCCTTGGCGAGATCCTTGAAGTAGCCCGAGCCAAAATTGAGACAATCCACCACCAAGACGAACGCGGCGCTCGCTGCGGGCGAATCAAGGTACCACGACGCGGGATCCAAGCGATCCGAGTCGATACCCATGGTCGCCTCGAGCGACACGCCAAAGGGGCCGAGCTTGCCAGGCTCGATCTTCACCAGCTCGCTTCGATCCGATATCGCCCGAGCGGCGTTTCGGATACCGCCCAAGCTTGGCAACCGCGGCCATAACACGCCTTCGCCTCGGGGTGCCAAGGCAAAGTACGGCGTGGGCGCTTGGCTCATCGTGGGCGGGTGCGCCCATTGGCACGTCTCATAGCTGGCATTCTAGGCTTTGGTTTCGAGGCAGTGCTCTGCGAGCCTATGGAGCGACGCCCACGAGGTGGGGATCGAAAAATCTGGCGCACCTGCGAGAGCCCTCGATTTCCAAGAGCTGGTTTTGCTGATGGTTTCGGAGTTGGCGAGCCAGGTTGGTGTCCCTGACAGCGCCCGCGACGATCACGCTACGGGCCATAGTAGCGAGAATTCCCAGCGAAGCGATGGGGTTCGAGAGCGTCAGTTCTTCAGGGACTACCCTCACAACTCCTCTGCCCATTTGGACTCTTATCCCCCGATATGAAGCGGCGATGCTCTCGCCGCTGAGTCGGTATCTGCCTCTGACCCCGTCGGTGAAAGAGGTGTAAGCACTTTGCGATGGTCTTTGCAGGGACGCCGCCGGCTCAACGCTGCGAGTCAGGCCCGGAACTTCCCACCGGGATCGCTTTTCTGAAGTCTGCTTCAGCTTTCGTTAAGGAGAATTTACTGCGATGTTGGCTGACATTTCCTATCCAAGACACTTCTCTTTCACGATGGTTCGTTACCGTCGAGTTGTCGGATAAATCCACAGAGACGGCGCGAGTTTCCGCTTTGCAGTCGATATCGCTAAACACGGCATCGAGCTAAGCAACGTAAAAGGTCCGCAAAACCGAAGGGGTAGCACAGATGTCAAGGTTGCAATTAGTCGGGCTGACCAAGAGTTTCGGCACCGAGACTGTAGTCCGGGAAGTGGACTTTAGCGTGGAGGAAGGCGAGTTCGTAGTTCTCCTCGGACCGTCGGGATGTGGCAAGACCTCCACCTTGCGGATGATC
>JAKASN010000185.1 GCA_021819025.1 Actinomycetes bacterium
GAGAAGAGCTATCACCCTCAACTCGATCTGGGAATAGTCAGCCACCACCAGTTTTGAACCCGAAGGCGCGACGAAGGCGTAACGAAAACGCTTCCCGATCTCGGTTCTGATGGGAATGTTGTGAAGATTGGGGTGGTCCGAGGAGAGACGTCCGGTACGGGCCACCATTTGGTTGAAGGTGGCATGGATTCGCCCATCGGGAGCCACTTCAGCGATCAAGCTCTGTCCGTAAGTGCTGCGGAGCTTCTCTACTTCGCGATAGCGAAGGATCTCTTCGATGATCGGGTGCGACCCCCGAAGCTTCTCAAGAGTCTGTGCGTCGGTGGAGAAGCCGGTCTTGGTCTTCTTGGGAGGCACCAAGCCCAGCTCGCCAAAGAGAACCTCTCCGAGTTGCTTGGTGGAGTTTACATTGAGGTTCCTTCCCGCCATGGCGCGGATCGACTCGCCGAGACGAGCCGCCTCGGCAACGAACTCCTTGGCTAGCTCCACGAGAACCTCGCGATCGACCCCAATTCCAGCCGCCTCCATCTTGGCCAGCACTACCAGCAGCGGTTGTTCCACTTTCTCATAAAGCCAGCCCATCTCGGCGCCTTGGATCTCTCCTCGAAGCACCTCGGCGAGGAGCAGGGACTCAGCGGCTTCTCGCGCGGCTGCGGTGGTATCGCCAGCGGAAAAAAGGTCCGCCGCAGCTCCAGTTGGAGTGCTCGGCGAGTTCAGCTGGGGCACCTGCTCCCGATAGTGGCCAAGCAAAAACCCCAGCGAGTAATCTCCCAGCGAGGAGTCCATGACATAAGCCGCCAAACCCAAGTCCATGTCGATGTCAGGAAGGGGGAGTGACAACTCCAAGAGTCGCCGCAACAACTCCTTGAGCGAGACTCCAGTGACGGCAACGCCCCCCACCGAGTCGAGGACCCCCTTGAGAAAGCCCGCCTCGTCTTGGGCAGGCACCTCCTCGGCTGCCGAGACGATCTCCTTGGGGCTCCCTCTCATGCAACCAGCCAAAGCCAAGGTGGTTATTCGTGAGCGGCCCGCCTCGTGGGCCCATTGCACCGCCACGCCCCACCGCGGCTCCAATTTCTCGCGCATCGCAAAAAATAGCTGGAGGTCGGACAAGACGGTCTGGTCGGCTCGGGGAACTTCGCTGGCGCTGCCCGAATCCCTCGAGCCGGGCAAGTGACCGATATAGTCCCAGGCCTTGAATGCGCGAGCTGCGAGACGCTTGGACTCCATGAAGTCAAAGAATTCGCCAGCTTTGGCATCATCGATAGGAGCTAATGCAAGGTCATCCAATGCAACATCGAGATCAAGGTGGTGTTGGAGTGGAGTTAGCGAAGCATTGAGCTTCAAGGTATCAAGATTGTCCCGTAACGATGCGGCAAGCTTTGGGGGAAGCGCGTCGAGGTTGGCAAGGAGGTTGTCTACACTGCGGTACTCGTGAGCGAGTTTCGCGGCGGTCTTGACTCCGATCCCGGGTATCCCCGCCAAATTATCCGAAGGATCGCCCCGCATCGCGGCTAAAAATGGATATACCGAGGGCTCCGCGCCAACCTTGGCGATGACTCCCGCCTCATCGAGCATGAGGTAGTCACTCACGCCCCTGCGGTTGTACAGCACCTTGACATAGGGGTCCGACACCAGCTGGAAGCTGTCGCGATCCCCCGTCACCACGATGGTTTCCATCTCCTCGTTGCGCCCCAAATCAGACAAAGCGGCCAAGACATCGTCGGCCTCGAAGCCAGCTTTGGAAACTACCACAAGGCCAAGCGAGGTGATCGCCCTTTCCAACAGCTCAAGCTGGGTTCTCAACCCAGGGTGGGTCTCGGGCCGATGCGCCTTGTAGGCGGCGTTAAGGCCATCCCGAAAGGTGGGTTCGCTCCGATCCAGCGCGATTGCCATATGGGTGGGTCTTTGCTCTTCGATAAGGCCGATCACCATCGACAAAAAGCCATACAGCGCATTGGTGTGCTGGCCCGAGCTGGTGACCATGGTGTCTACCGGTATGGCGAAGAAGGCACGAAAAGCCAAGGAGTACCCGTCAACCAAAATCAATTTCTTCATTAGCATCCAACCTAGCGGAAGCGACTTTGCAGAAGAAGAGCTCCGCTAGTCTTCATCGCCCGCCAAGCCAACAAGGTTCAGGCGGGCTGGATCTCTCCAGAGATGACAGCGTTTGCCACCACCGACATCGCGGTGCGATCATCCATGGCGCGACGCTGGATAAATCCAAAAGCTTGCGGTTCAGTCATGTTGAAGTTCTCCATGAGCAATCCCTTGGCTCGGTCCAAGAGCTTGCGCACTTCAAGTTGGGCGCGCAACATTTCGGCATGGTCGGCGAGGTAGCGCACCTCCTCCTCAAGGGCAACTGACTCCTGAAATCGCGCGATGGCCAACTCGATCGAGGGCACGAGATCAGCGGGCAGGAAGGGCTTCACCAAATACGCCAGAGCTCCCGCGTCTCGCGCCTGCTCAATTAAAGAGCGTTGCGAAAAGGCAGTGAGGATTACCACCGGACAGATTCTCTCCCGCGAAACTTCCAGTGCCACCTCCAGGCCGTCGATTCCCGGCATCTTCACATCCAGGATGGCAAGATCGGGTCGCAGATCACGGATCATCTCCAGCGCGACGTCACCCCGATGAGCGGCACCGACCACGGCATATCCCAGCTCCTCCAGAGCCTCCTTAAGGTCCAGTCTGATTATCGCTTCATCTTCAGCAATTACTACCCGGGTCACGGGACCTCCGTACTCATCTTCAAAAAACCACCCGCAGGGTTCGCTAGCTACGCTAGACATTGATAGCCTCGCCTCAGGTAACCTTTGAGCTTACCACTCCAAGCTAAATCGACTTTGGGAGGCGACCGATGTCCGATCTGATCTATGGCGCACCGCTCTGGCTCGCGGGCACCAACTTCTGGGCGATTCAATCGGCGAGTTCGTCAAAGGAGTGCATCCTCGTGGATGTACCGCCAGACCCCCAGGCGATCTTGGCATTTCTCCGTGAGCGCTCTCTCAAAGTGGTGGCGATCATCGCCACCCATGGACACATCGACCACATCGGCGGAGTACCCAGCATCGTTGAGGCGCCAGAGAATCTCAGCGCCTCGCATCATCAAACCATCGGGGTTCACCTCCACGAAGCGGACCATGACATGATCATGGACCCCATCGGCTCCTCGGGGGCCCTCGGAGCCGAACTAGCCACCTCTGGGCTTTCCACGCGCCCTCCCGAACTCCTCTATGACATTTGTGATGGCGAAGTGATCAAAGGGGCGGGGATGGCATTCACCGCACTTCACACACCCGGACATACCCGTGGATCCACCTGCTTCAAACTCGCCTTGGCGGATCTTGATCCTCTCCTCTTTAGCGGCGATCACCTCTTTGCCGGCTCGATCGGAAGAACCGACCTCCCGGGAGGATCCTATGAAGAGTTGATGAACTCCATGGCCAGCAAGATCATCCCTCTTCCGGATAACACCATCGTCCTTCCCGGACATGGTGAAGCCACCACCGTGGGCAGGGAGCGGGCAACAAATCCCTACCTGGCAGAGCTGAAATCATAGCCTTCTCTGATACTCACCTAGGGGACGATGATCTCGATTGCGCTCGTGCAGTCCTCGGGGGGCACATATGCTCCGGTAAGGCCATCATCTCCCACCAGCATCAGCGAGCCATCAGCTTGGCGATATAACGATGGCGGCACCGAGGCGTCAAAATAGTCGCTCTCTGGACCGAGGTCGGATACCGCCGCGGGCGCCAGGGCCTTTATCATCACCGCGTTGAGGCGTCGCAGGATCGGCGTGTCATACATTCCCCCGATGTAAAAGTCCAGCTTGGCGGCCTCGGCTATCGCCACCGCCTCGAGCAGCCCAGCGACGCCGCCTAAGCGCGAGATCTTGAAAACCGCGAGCGAAAAGGGCACATAGGCCACGGCGTCTTTGAGCGCACCCGGACTCGAAATGCTCTCATCGAGGGCAATTCTGGTGGCCCCAAGGTCGTGCAAACGAGCGAGGTCGCGCATGGAACCCGCTGCGAAGGGCTGCTCCAAGTAGCTAAAGCCGGCATCGGCCAAGGCCATGGCAAAGTCGCGATCGGAGATGGTGCCGTTGGCATCGGCACTCATCTCCACCGGTGAGCTTGCGCAGAGCTCGCGCATCTCCTCCAGGTTGACATCGGAGTCCACTTTGACCTTGATACGACGATAGCCAAGGGCGGCAAGGCGATGGGTTTGGGCCAATCGAGTTGACTGGCCCTCGTCGATTCCAAGGGAGGTTCCTTGGGCCTGTATCGGCGCGCTCTGGTCAATTTCGCCAAAGCGCCCGGCAATGCCAATATGTCCGAGAGCTCGGGCATATTGGGCGATCACCTCAGAAGCCGAAATGGAGGCTTGCCGAGCATAGAGGTCCAACAAGCCCATCTCAATCGCGGCTTTAGCAGCGGAATTACCCCGAAAGCGCCCCAAGACGACGATAGCGTCCTCAATGTTTACTTGATCAGCCCCCAAGGGGTACGCCTTGGCTCCGGCGAAGATCTCGGCGAAAAAAACCGCGATCGCAACGTGGGTCTGGCGAACAAACTGTTCGTCGTAGCTGGGGAGTACCAAGACCGGCGCCTCCCCGAAACCGAGATGGCCGCCCCCGGACAATATCACCACACAGCCATGGCGTCGCTCCGCGGTATTTACCGCCGAGCCCAATGGGCGCGAGAAGGGAATCGACACGTCAACGATCTTCACAGACTCGATCTCTACCTTCACGTCTCCTCCAAAGATCCCGGTGCGACGCACTCCTTGAACTCCACTGCCCACCCTTGCGCATTTCGCGCTACGCATGACGTCTCACACCATGGCCCAGAGATGGCCTCCGTGTCTAGAGCCATTGTGCACATTCCGATCTGGCACCGAAATATAGCAAAATGTTTACCCATCGTTAAGATCGCCTAGGTAACTTCTCACTTGGGAACGCGCAAAGAACTAGGCACCCACAACTCCCTTTGCTGGGTGAGGAGAACATGCAGAAGTTGGCCATCGACGCCCATGACGAGAAGCGAGCGACCTCCGGCATCCTGGGTGAGACCGCATCCCAAAGCGGCACCACGGTGATGGCGGTGAACTCTCTTGAAGTTGGGTTCGGCACCAAAAGTATCATTGCGGGAGTCGATCTCAACCTCACCCGAGGCAGTATCGTTGCTCTGATTGGCCCGACCGGTTCGGGCAAGACGA
>JAKASN010000186.1 GCA_021819025.1 Actinomycetes bacterium
GTCAACATCGCAGCTGCGACCCGCCAACTTGCCCGCATGCCAGATCTCACGCTCGACCTACTCGGCATCCCATCTGGACTTTGCAAATGACCGTGCCGGCCCATCGGGTCCCACCAGGGAGTTGCCCACGCATTGGCAAAGGCAAAGATCGAGATCGAGCTTGCGGCGTTGATGACCGCTAAAGCCGCCTGGCTCCATGATCACGGTGAACCTGCCGGCGAAGCCTCCAACATGGCCAAGTATGCTGCGGCCGAAGCCGCGCTCGGCGCGATCGACGCGGCAATCCAATGCCACGGCGGGAACGGATTTGCAACAGAGTACGGCCTTCTTCCCTACTGGGGGCTGGCCCGAGTCCTGCGAGTAGCCCCGGTTAACCGAGAGATGATTCTCAATTTCGTCGCCCAACATTCGCTTGGGCTTCCTCGCTCTTATTAGGAAGGTTCCCATGTCCACTTCAGAACTCACTACCAACTTGATCCACCGCATCAATGTCGGCGACAGCCTCACCCGCAGCGCGGCTCGCCAGCCGCGCGCGATCGCCGTAGTGGATGGAGATCGACGCTTCACCTACGCGGAATTCAATTCGAGGGTTAACCAGTTTGCGAACGCACTCGCCGCGCAAAATTACGCTCGAGGGGATGCCCTGGCCCTGGCTTCAGGGAATAGCGTGGAGTTCCTCATCACCTACTACGCGTGCGCCAAGCTCGGTGTCGTCTGCGTGCCAATTAATCTCGGTTGGCGGCCGAGTGAGGTCGCCTATGTACTTGGGCACTCGCGATCACGCGGGATGGTCATCGAGGCACAGTTGATCGACGCCATGACACCCGCAATAGACGAGTCCCCGGGTGTTGCCGAACTGATCGTGGCTCGCGGAACCACCGAAGGCACCGTCGTTGCACGATTGGATCGCCGCCAGATCACCTTCGAGGAGTTCACCGCGATCGCATCGGAGAGGGAGCCCGAGTATTACGTGGATGACCGAGATCCCATCACCTACTTGTACACCAGCGGCACTACGTCATTCCCCAAAGGTGTGGTGGGCAATCACACCGCTATTTATCTCGAATCCATGGCAGTGGCGCTTGAAGCGCAGCTCAACGCCGCAGACCGCTTCGCTGCTGTGATGCCGATGTTCCACACCGCGCAGCTAAATGGGCAATGCACGCCCGCGCTGATGGTGGGAGCGCAGATCTATATCGAGCGTGGCTTCGGTGCATCGAGACTCCTAGAGCTCATAGAAGCGGAAAAGATCACTCAAATCTTCGGGCTGCCGATGATGTATCGGGAAATGCTCAACCACCCCGACATCGCCAGCCTTGACCTTTCCAGCCTCAGACGAGCTCTGTACGCCATGGCGCCGATGCCCGAGGCGCAATTACGCAGGTGTATCGAAGTGTTTGACTGTGACTTTTGCCTGTTCTTTGGACAGACCGAAATGAGCCCCGTCACCACGATCTTCCGCCCAGAGCACCAGCTTTCCCACAACGGCGCGGTGGGAACACCCGTTGTGAACGTTCAAGTCGCGATCATGGACGATTCGGGAAACTTCATCCCACAGGGAGAAATGGGCGAGATCGTCTACCGGGGCCCACACGCCATGACCGAGTATCTCCGAGATCCTGGAGCAACCGAGGCCGCCTTTACCCATGGCTGGTTTCACTCGGGAGACGTCGGGCACTTCGACAAGGACGGCATACTCTGGTTTGCCGACCGTGACAAGGACGTCATCAAGACCGGCGGGGAAAATGTCGCGTCGATAGAGGTCGAGAGAGCCATCTACGCTGCGGATTCCAACGTTTCCGAAGTCATTGTCGTCGGACTTCCGCACCAGCGTTGGAGTGAGGCGATAACTGCCATCGTCGTAGCCCGTCCCGGAGCGGCGATAGACGAGAAGGGGTTGATCGAGAAAGTGAAGAGGTTGATCGATCCGTATAAGGCGCCCAAGGCTGTCATTGTTCTCGATGAGCTCCCTCGGACATCTACCGGAAAAATCCAGAAGCACGTAGTCCGCGAGAATCTCCGTCACTACTACGACGAGGCAAAGCCGCAAGAGTCCTCATCGTCTGGCACGGTGACTTGACTCGACACCTCCACAGATACCGGGCGTCAGACATTGGGAGATGGCCCCCCTGTTAGAACTTTGGCCGATGTGGCGTCTCTCGGTCTCGCGCTACTACTCACTCCGACTTACCGGTGTCCTTTGTCGACGCTACGGCGTGCGACGAACCGATGGCGCCCCGAGCCCAACGCGAGTCAACAAGTTGCCCACGGATCTCCTTTTTGCTTAGGAGCCGTGAGATAGCGATGACCGACGATGGCCAAAGCGCCGACACGCCGTCAGAATGGTGGGTTGGCAAAGTGATCTTGGGCACTGTCAGGCACGGTTTTTTGGGTCTCGTGTCGAAGGCCCAAAGGGTAGTGGTTCAACGAGGTCGCGATTATCGACCAAATCTTTCAGCAAGAGACGCGCAGCCCCCTCAAAGCCGAGCTCTCCCCTCTTCACGCGCTCGCACAAGATCTCGATGCTCGGATCGGGACTCGTCTGGAGGTGCCGACGAAGCACGTCGGCTGCGGTATCGGCAAAGATCTGGCGAATACGCCTACCCGGATCTGGAGTGCGAGCCATTCCTGGGTGCCACGCTGCTTCGAGCGCGTCGGCGAGCGCAGCAATCCCCAAGCCAGTGGTGGCAGTCGTAGCGAGGACGGTAGCCACGCCGAGAGCGGGGTCCCGCAGCTTCAGCATGCTTTGTAGTTGGCGCACCGTTTCCGCGGCGAGATCCATGTCGCACTTGTTCACTACCAAAAAGTCAGCGATCTCGAGGATGCCTGCCTTAATCGCTTGAATGTCGTCTCCGAGGCCCGGCGCGCAGACCACGATTCGAGTCTGGGCGACACTGGCGATTTCCATGTCGGATTGCCCAGCACCGACGGTTTCGATGATGACGAAGTCTGGGCCCGCCGAGTCCATCACCTGGACCACGCCGAGAGCGGTCCGAAAGAGACCACCCAAATGCCCCCGCGAGGCGAGCGAGCGGATGAATACTCCCTGGTCATTGGTGTGACTCGCCATTCGAATCCGGTCACCGAGAATAGCGCCTCCAGTGAGCGAACTCGAGGGGTCGACCGCCAGTAGTCCGACTGTCTTTCCCCGGCTCCTCAGCTCGGCAATCATTGCATCGATTAAGGTGGATTTTCCCACCCCCGGCGGACCGGTGACTCCGATGATTCTCGCCCTGCCGAGGTGAGGCTGGATAGCGGTGAGAATCGCCGAGGCGCCTTCGAGATCGTTCTCCACCACGGTGATCGCCCGTGCAAGGGCGAGGGGTTCGCCCTTGAGCAATTGCTCGACAAGCCTACCCATGAGGGGATGCTCCGTTTTCGAATCGTCGTTCATATTACGACAAGCGGCTCGCCGAAACCGACCGCGCCACGAACCGTGGCGCAGATCTCCCCATGGGTAGCGCCAGCATCCACCGCCTCCACAATCTTGCCAAAGGTGTTCTCGGCCTCGCTGTCAAAAGCTCGAGCAATGGCATCGAGAGCTTGGCGAACCTGGTGCTGATCCCGGTTTGCCTTGAATGCGGCCAGCCCAGTGAGGTAGGCGTCGATCTTTTTTGGCTCCGGGCGTACCAGTGGCGGAATGCCTATGTCTCCGCCTTCTTGATCGAGATATCCGTTCACCCCCACAATGATCTGCTCTTTGCTCTCGAGCTTCTCTTGGAATGCCATCGCTGACTTTCCAATCATCGTCTGGACGAAGCCGTTCTGCACCGCTTGGTACATCCCCCCCTGTTTGTCGATTGCGTCAATTACCGAGAGAATCTCGTCTTCCATCTCGTTGGTCAGGGCCTCAAGGTAGTACGAACCCCCCAGCGGGTCGATGACGTCGTCGAGGTGGGCTTCTTCGCGAAGGATGTTTCCCGTGGCCACCGCGATGCGAACTGCGGCTTCGGAGGGACTGCTGATCGCCTCGTCGAAGCTGTCGGTATGCAGGGACTGGAGCCCCCCGAAAATCCCCGCCATCGCCTGGACTGTAACCCTGGCCACGTTGTTGAGAGGGTGCTGGCGGGTGAGATCGGCACCTGAGGTCTGCGCGTGGAAGCGGAACTTTTGTGATCGTGGATCCTTGGCATCAAAGCGCTCTTGGGTGATGCGGTTCCAGATGCGGCGCCCGGCGCGGAACTTGGCGATCTCTTCGAAGAAGCTGATCGATACGTCGAAGAAGAAGCTGAAACGCGGGAGAAAGTCGTCGGGGGCGTTGCCACGCTCAAGGAGATCACTGGCATATTGGATAGCAGAGGAGATAGCAATCCCCATTGCTTGGGCCGGTGTCGCCCCCGCTTGTTGCACGTGTTGGCCCACTACAGAGAGTGGGTTCCATTTGGGAACGTGTCGGTTCATGAACTCAATGTGATCTAGCAGAACACGCTTTTGACCGGGAAGCGCAAGGCGATAGAACATCGAGAGCGCCGCGTAATGGGAAAGATAGTCCGACTGATTCGTGGTGCCTGATAGCGTATCCCACGGAATGGCTTGGTCCTTGGCCACTTTGAGATACATCGCGGCAAGGGTGTAAGGCGCGGTGTCGCCGAGGCTTACCGACTCCTTTTCAAAGGGCAGGCCCTCGAGGCAGGCAGCCATGTCTTGTGAGGTTGCGATGAGGGTGCCGCAGGTTCCCAAGAGCTCGCGCTCCACTTCGTCGCCGTCGTATCCCCTCATATGGCTGTTGCATGGCGCGACAAAGAGACCGGTCAACCCGAGCGCATAAAGGTCGCGCATCCGCTTGTTGTAGTCCTGGGGAACTCCCAAACCCACCACCAACCGAGGGCTCCATGGCCGACCTCGATGCATGCTCGCATAGCTGCCGCGGGTGCTGGGCGCCTCCCCTGGGAAGCCAAGCTCCGCCATATAGCGCGATGAATCCCAGTCTTCGGGTCCGTAGATCGCCTTGACACCTATCCCTGAGCGGTTAACACGGATGTCATCGCCACCGAGCTGCTCGGCGATCCGAATTTGCCAACGATGCTTGGCCTCGAGATACCCAGAGGGCAATTTAGGGCTTGGGATCGGTTCTATCGCAACCATGGCATCAATTCAGCTCCTCGGCGTGGACGCGGCTTTCGGTGGCCAACGAAGAGACGGCCCCTACGATCTCTT
>JAKASN010000187.1 GCA_021819025.1 Actinomycetes bacterium
GCGGGGGGCGAAGTCGGCGGCTGCCGCTTTATTACGCCGCTGGTCGGCGAGAACTGGGAGCTCGCCATGATCTATGACACGAACATCTTCGTGCCGCACTGGAAGCGCCAGGTGATCTGCTCGAGCTTCATGCCCGGCGAATGGAAACCGAAGCGTCGGTCGATAAAGCCGAGCACCAAGGACACCATCGCCACCTGGTTCAACTAGAGGCGGAATCTCGGACCCGATGGCACCAGCACCTTGGGTTCGGGCTTGGGTTCGGGCTTGGGTTCGGGCTCCACTGCGAGTTCCGGCTCCGCTTCCAGTTCTTCGCCAAGAGCCAGGGCGAAGCCGAGCACGTAGTCGCTGATCTTCTGGGCGCTGCTTATCGCTGCCATCAGCTCCGGCTTGCGCTGATCCTCCGGGAGCGCACTGAGCCAGCCCGTGAGATAGGCAGCGGAGTTGTCGAGTCCGGAACGCTCGGTGCGGTCCACTTGAAGCGGGTCGAAGGCGATTCCCAATGTCCTGGCGCTCATCGCGGCGGAGATCTCGGCGCGGAGTTCTTCCTTGGCATAGTCCGCACTGCCGAAGAGGTGATTCAGATCGCGGTTGAGACGTTCCTTGTGCCCGGTGGCGTGGCCGATCTCGTGCAGGAGCACCGTGTCGTAGTCGGCGGCTGTGGAGAATGAGGTGAGCGCGGGGATGCGGATGACATCAGCGGATGGGCGGTAGTACGCCTGGGTTCCCCCGATGCTCAGGGTCGCTCCCATGCCCGAGACTATTGCTGTGACGCGCGGGTCGGGTTCCAGGGAGGCTTCGGAGATCACGGGGCGCTCCAGTTCTGGCATTCCCTCGATCTGGGAGGCGTGAAACACTGTGTAGTACCTCACCACCAGACGCTTTTCCTTGAGGGTGGTGGCATCTCCATCGACCTCGAGGTCCTTGGTACTTTCCAGCACCATCCACTTTTCGACGGAGATGCCGTGCGATCCCTTGCGGATGCGCCAATTTTTCTCCTGGGCCTGCCTGAAGGTGCACCAGCGGGGGTCGGAATCGGGCTGGTTGAGGCCGAGCCAGAAATGGTTGATGCCGCGGTAGTGCTTGCCGGTGACGGCATTGATTGGGGTGTCGTCGCCGTTGGCGGGGTCCCAGGGCTTTTGCCAGGGAGCAGTACCAGCTTCGATGTGGCTGATCAGTGCGTCGGCGAGATCCTGGCGGATGTCCTTGCGGGGTTTTGTGTCTCGTTCTGTTTTGGTCATGCCGATATGTATGTCGCAAGGGCGAAGCCTTTGGCAGTGAATTACCCGTATAACCCTCGGAACGGTTCTTCGCCACCTTCCCCGTCCTCGAAGGCGAGCAGTTCAACACGATCATTCCGCAGGATCAAGGCACTGCGATTCGCAATTTTATGGCGAACGGTCGCTTCAATCATGCGCAAGAAGACCCCGTTGTACGGCAGCCGTTGCAGTGCGAGTCCAGCGATCTGGGTCACGTTATAAAGTGGTACGCAACGCGCTTGATACGCGCGGACTCGGCACGGGATTCGCGGATCGTTGGGTAATCGTATGACCAGATATTGTCCACCGAGGAGTAGTCGCTCGGGTACGCGGGCCTGCCTGCTACTCCGTCATGACCACCGTATCGCGGGTGTATCAGCAACCACTTTCCGTACGAGGCATGAAATCTCGTCAGCCGTATCCCGAAGGCGGGTCAAGGGAAACGCTAAATGGGGCAAGTGGTCGGCCATTCGCGTAAAGACGGGCATATGCATGGAGATCGGGCACCGAGGTAAGCCGCGCTTGGTCAAGGCCGAGAAGTGGTGAGAGTCGACGGGCATCCTCGGTGGTAACCCGGAAGACGAATTGGCTCTTGGCATTACCGAGTGCATCCTGGAGGATGGGATCCAGCTGTACAAGGTGCTGGTGCGCAACTACGAGCGACAGGCCGAACTTGCGGCCTTCAGCAAGGGCTCGAGCGAGTGCAGTCGCTGGAAGAAGTTGGGCCTCATCAACGTAGAGCGATCGTGCTTGGCACTTACCTTGGTAACTGCGGAAGACCTCGTCGATCACCAGGGAAGCCACCAGGTTCCCGATGAGACCGGCATCGGTCGCCGACAACATGCCAATTGCCAGGCTGACCACCAGGGAACGGCCCGCAGCGAGAAGTTCAGGAATACTCAGCCCCGTGCCGATGGGTGGGAACACCCGGCGGATGGCCCCGCGATAAGAGAAGTCGGAGAACTTAGAGGAGACATAATCAACGACGTCCGCCTTCTCATTTTGTCGAGCAAAGTTCGAGAGATTGCGCCTGACCCAGTTTGGAACATGTTTGGCTTCCGCTAAAAGCTCATTGGCAAAGTCGGCATCAGAGAGAACCATGCCGACCTCGCCAA
Organism: Actinomycetes bacterium; assembly: GCA_021819025.1. GTDB lineage: Bacteria > Actinomycetota > Acidimicrobiia > Acidimicrobiales > Acidimicrobiaceae > Acidithrix. The sequence continues at coordinate 2,372 of JAKASN010000187.1, forward strand.
GATGGTGTCCTTCGCCGGCATAGGCGAGCAGTAGCAGAGCAGAGCGAGCAGCCTGACGAAAACGGGGTCCTGTCCAGGAGCGATCCATCGAGGAAGCGATCGCGTCGACGATACGAGAGACCGAGGCTTCGATTCGCTCCACGGCGTCGATTCGCTCCGAAAGCGCCCCGTCGAAGACTTCTAGTCCAGGAGTCTCTGGATCCGAAGGATCGACAATGACCAGCGAGCCGTCTCGCCCTCTGGAGCTGGATCGAATACGGCGCGTCACGTCGCCATGGGGGTCGATCAGAACGAAAGGCTTGCCGGCGAAGAGGTCGGCGGCGACAAGGGTCGAGATCAATGTGGACTTGCCGGTACCAGTGGTTCCAATCAGGTGGATGTGGGAACTTCGTTGCGCGTCCGAGATGTGTACCGACCGTCCTACTGAATCCGAACCTATCATCGTCCCGCTCTGAGCAAGACCCGCTGGCGCCCGCAACGCCAATATGGTTTCGGTCGGGATCGTGGGAATCGGTGCCCCGGCAGGCACGGACCATTGGAACGCACAGCCGGCCTCGGTCAGGCTGACAAGGTCGCCTAGTTCCCTTGGACCGATGCCGCCCCGGAGCGGAAGGCCGCCAGAAAGAGCTGCGTACAGGCTGTCGGGATCCCACTCGACCTCGAACCCGCCTACCAGGCGCATCCGAGCGGCGACGGTCGGGGTGCCGCCTCCGTTAATGACATCAATTTCGTTGGTAATCGCCGAGCCGACCATCCGAACATACAGCTCGGGGAGAGGTTCCGGGCTCCCCAGGGCAATCTCGGCGACAAAGACCGGACTCTGGTAGGACTCGTCCAGATCGACGAGGGTGTTTAGGATGCGCTGAACACGTAAGCACGTGCTGGAATCGTCGGAATGAACGGTGCTCACCCGTTGTGCCGCCCGGATTGACTCTTCAAGTCCGGACCGGTCGGCGAGATCGAGTTCGGTAGCGAGCATGGTACTACGAATCCGCGTACCAATTGGCTGGTCGAGAAGCACCTCACAAAGGGGGAGCCACGAGTTGGCTTCACGTTCAAATCGAGAGAGCACCTCGATGGTGTCGTAATCGTTTCCAAGTCCGATACGACGTTGGGTAATGCGCGCGCCGTGGCGAAATTGCACAAGGCCTTCCAGCAGCGGCACCGGATCGCCAGGAGCGATGCCGTAGCAGGCCGGAAATTGTGACAGCAGCGCACTGGCCATTTGGGCAAAGAGCAGCGCTTGGCCAGCGGTCGTTCCAGCCGGGCCGGCAATGCCGAGCAGCAGATGGATTGCCAGGCTCGGGCGTCCATCGCGATCGCCTTCCACGGCAATATCCACCGCCGCAACCGACTGTCCCGGGATATGGCCCGCAGCAAGCAGATCGGTGAATCCCCGTGTAGCCGCGATAAGCGAACTTGTTCCCGCGACTACCCCTGGATTGGCAGCCACGAGACGGATTGCTGTCATACCAAGTTCTTCGGCCAGTGGGGCCAGCGCGCTTCCTTCGACAGGTACGACCGGCCGCACCAGGATTCGATATCCGCCAAGGTACTCTAGGCGTCCCTGCGATTTCACTTGGCTATCCTGGCGGATCGTTGAACTCATGTGGGTCCTCCCAGCTACGGATGGTCATGTCGCCATCGCTACTGGGAACATAACGAAATCTATCGGCGCCTTTGTGAGATTGCTGGCCCTAGCAGGCTGGGTGGGCAACTCCCACCACTAGGAGCGGACCAAAATGGGCTGCTGAGAGTTCTGTAGCCGCGTCGTCAGGGGCTAATTCCACCGCAATTGAACTCTTGTACGCATCGAGATAGGCACGCAGCTTCCTAACACGCGTTTGCAGGCCAGGTTCGCCAGGGGTTCCCTCCCCCAGGAAGGACCTCAGCACCTGATCCAAGAAACCACCGTCACCCTTGGAAGGGACTCCGCCGATGTTAGCCCCGGTAGCCTGGAGGAGACCTTCAGCGAGGCCAGTGACCCGTCTCATCGCCTTTTCGAAGTTGGCAATGCCGTCATCGACCTCAGATACGGTGACAGAGCGCGGTCCCGTGGGAATCGCCACTCTGGCAGCCCGGCATGCCGCTTCGGTGGCGAGGGAGATGCCGAGACGGCGCAGCGTCGGATCCTTTGCGGAATGCGCCCGTTCCTCTAGCCAATCCGCGAGTCCCGACCAGCCCAGGCCCTCAAGCTCCAGTCCGGCTTGGCGTAACCTGGCGGGGCGAGAGAGTCCATTCTGGTCGAGTTCGGCTAATCGCAAGAGGAAAAAGGCTGCCGCCAGATCATCGAGGGGCCAGAGCGAATTGGTGAGGCTGCGGACACCACACGCGAGTACCCCCCGCGTCAACCCCTGGTAATAGCCGCTGCGGGTGCCAAGTCCGTCATGGCCGGCACAGATAGACAGATCGATGTGTTCGGCATTGGCGGGTCGCGGTAGAATGTCTAGGAGATGGTCGCCATTGAATCGCCCGTCGGCGAGTGCCACCGAGGCGGAGGTGCGATCGTCGTCCCATCCCGCGTGGGTGGAAATTGCCACAGTTGCCGCAGGGACGCCTAGGGCAACAGCGTGCGCTTCCGCGCCGAGAACAGCTTCCCACCGGTTCTCGCCGAGCAGACCGGCGGCAAAAGCGGCACCGGGCAGATCGGGCATTGGGGCTAAAACTCTATGGGTTTCGGTGTCGACGGGCCGATTATGACAGAAATAGACCGTATCGGCGGTAGGAGCGTAGCTCACCGCAGCGAAGTCCCATAGGCGCTTCTTCTCCTGGCCGCT
>JAKASN010000188.1 GCA_021819025.1 Actinomycetes bacterium
GCCAATGAGACCCTCGCCGCCGAAAGGGGACTTGGATGACAATTAATTCTGAAGGAGCGATGCACCAATCATGGGCGTGGCCCACCGCAGCGACCAAGATCTTGGCGGTAATTGGAGATCCCGTTGCCCACTCGCTCTCACCAGTTCTGCACAATGCCGCGATCCGAAGTCTCGGCCTCGACATGGTCTATGTCGCCCTACCCGTCCCCAAAGAGTCGTTGGGGACCGCCATCGCGGCGGCCCGGGACTTTGGCATCGTCGGGATGTCTGTCACCATGCCTCACAAAGAGAAGATCATCGAATACCTAGATTCGGTGACTGATCGGGCACGCCTTTTGCGCAGCGTAAATTTCGTCTACTGGGAGGGCGACAAGCTTGTGGGGGATTCGGTGGATGGTACAGCTCTTGTCAATGCCCTCAAGATCGACCACGACGTCAATCCCAAGAACAAGGTGGTGGCAATCTTGGGCAGCGGCGGAGGAGCCCGGGCGATCTCCCTGGCTTGCGCCGAGGCCGGTGCGGCTGCGGTGTACATAATCTCGCGCAACGCCAATAATGCTTCGGCTGCAGCAGAGCTTGCGGGTGCGGTGGGATACGTCGGGGTCGCCGCCGACGTTTCAGGTGCGGACATCGTGATCAATGCCACCCCGGTGGGGATGTCTGGCACCCCCCTGGGCGGTCTTAGCCCACTCACCTCCGACCAACTCCAAGATGGACAGTTCGTCTACGACATTGTTTATTACCCTCTAGTGACGCCATTAATGGAAATCGCTATCGCAAAGGGATTACAATGTGCCAATGGCGTGGGCATGCTGGTGCATTCAGCGGCGGTTGCCTTCGAATATTGGAGCGGATTTGAGGCCCCCATCGAGGAGATGCAGATGGCGGCAAAAGCAGAAACCTTGCGTAGATCTTAAGAAAAAAAAGATTCTTATCGATAAGGTTGAAGTTCAAGGTTACAATTGACGAAAACCAGGATCAATGACAACATCGGGCCCACCATCTTCAGAAGTTGATCTGCATCCGATCCGCCGGGGAGTACAGCATCCGGGGGGAGCGCAGATATTCTCGCCATTAGCGAGGTTTTTGCTCCAAGACGGCATCGTTTCTGAGGAAAACCTTCGCAGAGCCTCGGAGGAACAGAGGCGACGAAATGTTCCGCTTTCGCGAATTCTTATTGAGAGAAAGCTCGTCGATGAAGCGGTCCTCGGAGAGATGCTTGCCACCCGACTGGGGTTGGAATTTGTCGACCTGAGTAGAGTGGCTATCGATCCGGCTGCCAGTTCGCTCTTGCCGCGGGTTCTTGCCGTGAAGCACGAGATGATCCCCATCGGATTCAGGGACGCGCGCATCGTGGTCGCTGCGGCTGATCCCAACAATGTCCAAGGCATCGACGACCTGCGTGCCTATTTGCGCAGAGACCTCCTCCTCGTGGTGGCCTCCCGCTCGGCAATACTTGCCACCATTGATCGCCTTGTCGGGCTCTCCACCGACGCTATCGACGCCAGCGCTATCGCCGCATCGGAGCAGAGCGACGCCACCCCGGAACCCTCGCTCAATGAGGTGGTCGAGGAAGGCCCCATCGTTAAGTTAGTGAATGCTACCATTGCCCAGGCGATCGCGGATCGATCCAGCGATATCCATGTCGAGCCTCAGTCCGACTCGGTAAAGATTCGCCACCGCATTGACGGGGTCTTGCACAACGTCTCGCGAATGCCCAAGAACCTCCAGGCAGGAATCGTTTCGAGAATCAAGATCATGGCGGATCTCAACATCGCCGAGCGCCGCGTTCCCCAAGACGGGAGAATTTCCGGGGTAATCGGCGGTCGCCACGTCGATTTGCGCGTCGCGACGCTGCCCACCACTTATGGCGAGAAGGTGGTTTTGAGGGTTCTCGAGAACACTACAGCCCTGATGGACTTAGGTGAACTGGGTTTCCTCTCTGATTCATTGGCGCGATATCGCAGTGCCTTTACCAAGCCTTATGGTACGATTCTCGTCACCGGTCCGACAGGTTCGGGCAAGTCGACGACGCTTTATGCGACACTCAACGTGTTAAATTCTGAGAGCAAGAACTTAATCACTGTTGAGGATCCCGTCGAGTACCGTATCGCCGGAATCAATCAGGTCCAGGTCAATGCCAAGGCGGGTCTATCGTTTTCCAACGCCCTGAAGTCGATCTTGCGTTCTGACCCCGATATCGTGATGGTGGGCGAGATTCGCGACCGTGAGACCGCGACCATCGCGATTGAACTGGCGCTCACCGGCCACCTCGTGCTCTCCTCGCTGCACACCAATGATGCCACCTCGACGCCAGCACGCCTTATCGAAATGGGCGTCGAGCCCTACCTCGTCTCGAGTGCTCTTGACTGTGTCGTCGCCCAGCGTCTCGCGCGTCGCCTTTGCGAGAATTGCAAGGTGGCCTATACGCCGAGTATCGACGAGCTCAACTCGGTGCGATGGGAGGATTGGAGCACGGAGTTGCCGAGTTCGCTCTTTAAGGCCACGGGGTGCAATGTGTGCTCCAATACCGGGTATCGGGGCCGATTTGCAATTCACGAGGTTATGGAAGTCAGCGACGAGATGGAGCGCTTGATCGCGGGAGGCGGAAAGAGCCACGAGATCCGCGCTTTGGCAATTTCTGAAGGCATGACTCCGATGAAATTTGCCGGTTTCCAGCAGGTACTTTCCGGGATCACCTCAATTGAGGAGATTCTCCGGGTTATCGCATGAGGCTTAGGGGTAGTTATGAATGTTGAAAAGTACATCTCCGCGCTTGCCCAGGGTGGCAAGATCGACGAAGGTCAAGCTCGGGGCATGTTGCGGGGGATTACTGATCCGCTCGTGATCGTGAAGATGCTCGCCACCGAGTTCTCCCTTGGTGATGAATACCTTGTCAAAATGATGGCGGAGTCGTCGGGATTTCGTTATGGCAGCTACTCAGAGATCCTCGCGGCCCCAATGGTGGAGAGCTTGGCATCTGCTGATGTCTTTACGCGCTATGGCGTGGTGCCCTTTGATATGCAGGAGGGCCGTCTCCAAGTGGCTTGTCTTGATCCATACGAGGAAGGATTGGCTGAAAAGATTGAGAGCGCCTTTGGCTATGGCGTCGACCTGGTTCAGGTGTCACTGAACTCCATCGACTCGGTGGCGATCGCTCTTTTTGGTTCGCAAATGGCTCAAGAGTATGCCGAGGCCAAAGAGCGCGACGCTGCTCACCAAATAGACATTTCCACGAGTGGCGCCGATCAGCTGGTTTCGATGCCAAAACTTGACAGCGCTTTGCCCACCGTTGCCGAGCTCTTACGCATCGTCATCGACCGCGGGGCTTCCGACCTGCACTTGACCTCTGGTTCCCAGCCCGCGATTCGGATCGATGGACGTCTTGTCAAGGTGGATGATGCTCCGATACTCGACCCGGTAAACATACGTGAGCTGGTATATTCCATCCTCACCGACCACCAACGGGATCGTTTTGAAGCTGATCGCGAGCTCGATGCATCCTACGGCATTGCTGGATTGGGGCGCTTCCGCGTCAATGTCTTTCGCCAACGCGGCAGCGTCGGGGCGGTGATGCGCGCTATCCCCGCCAGTCTCGCTCCTTTGGATGTTCTCGGTCTACCCAAGATCGTGGAGACATTTGCCTCGATACCTCGTGGCCTGGTTCTGGTCACCGGTCCTACCGGCTCGGGCAAGTCGACCACGCTCGCATCGATGATCGATCTCATCAACACCAACCGGGACTGCCATATCGTCACCGTCGAAGACCCCATCGAATTTTTACACTCTCATAAGACGGCGTTGGTGAATCAGCGCGAAGTTGGCGAAGACACCCATGGTTTTGCAGAGGCACTAAGACACGTGCTCCGCCAGGACCCCGATGTGATCCTCGTCGGTGAACTTCGCGACCACGAGACGATCTCCATGGCCCTCACCGCAGCAGAGACGGGCCACGCGGTTTATGCCAGCCTTCACACCCAAGACGCTCCACAGTCCATCGACCGCATCATTGACGTCTTCCCCTCCTATCAGCAGTCCCAGATTCGCATCCAGCTCGCTATGAGCTTGCAAGGGGTGGTTACCCAGCAGCTGCTCCCCAAAGCCAGTGGCAAGGGCCGTTGCGTGGCTGCTGAGGTCCTCGTGGCCACGCCAGCGGTCCGCAACCTGATCAGAGAAGCTAAAGTGCACCAGGTCTACTCGTCAATGCAGGCAGGCGCGTCTTTTGGTATGCAAACCATGGAGGCCTCGCTTGCACAACTCGTGAGATCGCGTACAATAACTCCAGATGTGGCAATGAGGTCCTCCAGCAATCCCGATGAGCTGCGACGACTGATCAATAGTGCGGGCCAGGCTCCCATGAGGCGTGGAGCCTAATATCAGCGTTGGAATTCTTTAAAGGGTTGTAAAAATGAAGACGTTCGAATACCAGGCGCGTGACCGAAAAACCGGAAGAGCGATTACCGGAGTTCTTGAGGCGGAAAGCGAAGTTACCGTAGTCGATCGCTTGCGCGAGATGGGCTACTTGCCGGTGACGGTGAAGGCGAAGCGGACCGGGGGAATGGGCTCTGAGATCCATATCCCGGGCATTACCGACCGCGTCAACATGGATACATTGGCGACATTTTCGCGCCAGTTCGCTACCATGATCTCCGCTGGCCTGCCCCTGGTTCGTTCACTGGCGATATTGGCGACCCAGACCGAGAACAAGACTCTTGCCAAGGCCCTAATAGAGGTTCGCCAGGACATCGAACGCGGAAGTTCTCTTTCTAAGTCCCTTGCGCTGCACCCCAAGATCTTTGATCGACTTTATGTTTCCATGGTTCGCTCGGGCGAGATCGGTGGCGTGTTGGATCGCGTGCTTTTGGATCTCGCCGCGACCTTGGAGAATTCCGCATCTATCCGGCGCAAGATCAAGTCCGCGATGACCTATCCGGTGGCGGTTCTCATCTTGGTGCTGCTGATTCTGACCGCGATGCTGGTCTTCATCGTGCCTCAGTTCAAGTCGATCTTTGCCTCTTTGGGTGGGACTTTGCCATTGCCCACCAGAATCCTCATCGATGTCTCAAATATCTTTGTGCACTACTTCATCTTTGTGCTCATCGCAGTGGTGATCGTGGTCTATCTGATCCGGCGCTTCTTAAGGAC
>JAKASN010000189.1 GCA_021819025.1 Actinomycetes bacterium
ACTCCTCGCCCATGGACAACTCGGGGGATACCGCGCCATCGGAGAGCATGGCCTCACCATCCCCGCTGGGAGACGCGTTGCGCCTCGAATCGAACGTGGCTCAGCGCTTTGGCAGTCGCGCCGCGAGGCCTGGAAGGAGGCCAAGGCCCTCTCGCTAGCATCATTACCGGAATTCAGCGCGGTCAAGTTCTGAGATCCCACTTCAGTATTGCGTTGAGCAAAGAAAAAAGGATACCATCATGCGGGTTGGAATCATCGGAGGCGGGCAGCTCGCCCAGATGACAATTCAAGCCGGAGCCTCACTGGGACTATCGTTCTCCCTCTTGGCCCTCGAGAGCGACGAGTCGGCCCCGACAATATGCCCCGATGTCACCCGGGTCAAGGACTTCAACTACGAAGCTCTTGCCGGCTTCATCTCCTCTTGCGACCTGGTTACTTTCGACCATGAACTCGTGGATCCCGCCATCTTGGAGAATATCCCCGAGAACGTTGAAAAGGTATTTCCCAGTGCTGGCACGCTTCGGCTGAGCGCAAACAAAGCCCGACAGCGGGATCTTCTCGCAACATTTGAGATTCCCATCCCCGACTATTTTATCGTAACCAATGGCGCAGAAATGGCTCGCGCGGTCAGCAAAATCGGCTTTCCCGTCGTTGCCAAAGCAGCTCACGGCGGATATGACGGGAGAGGAGTATTTTATCTGGAGTCTGAAGATGACGTGGCGTCCTTGCTGGGAGCTCTGCCACAAGACTTCGAGTTGATCGTCGAAGAGCGCCTCGCGATCGAAAGCGAAATTGCGGTACTGGTGGCTCGAGGGCGTTCCGAGGAGAGTATCGCTTATCCGGTGGTACGAACCGTCCAGGTGGACTCGATTTGCAACGAGGCCATGGTACCCTCGGGCTTGACGGCTGAGCTAGAACAAGAGGCGGTAAGATTCGCCATCGAGATCGCAAATCTCGTCGACGCCATGGGAATCCTGGCGATCGAGATGTTTGTCGTCGACGGGAAACTACTCGTCAACGAATTGGCCCCGCGCCCCCACAACTCCGGCCATCTCACCATCGAAGCTTGCTCGACTTCGCAATTTGAAAATCACCTACGCGGCGTCATAGGTCTGCCTCTCGGCTCTACCGAGCTGCTGGTCCCATTTGCAGCTATGGTCAACGTCCTAGGCGGGGATGAACCGGCCGACCTCGAGGGCCGACTCGCTGCCGCTCTCGAAGTGCAGGGAGCGCACCTTCACCTCTACCATAAGTCCTATCGAAAAGGTAGAAAACTTGGCCACGTGACCGTCGTCGGCGAAGATCCCAACGAAACCCTACAGCGAGCGCGCCGCAGCGTGTCGGTGCTTTTGAGTTGAGGCCAAAAAGCTCAAGGAGAAACTTTGCGCTCTGCTTGTCAGAGCGCGCGTGGCAGCGCCGCGATCGCGTGCCCTAAGATTGCCTTCAGAGTAGGTAAAAAAAGGGGGCGAAGTTGCCATCTGAGGGCGCCAAAGTTGATGTGGTAATAGCCATGGGATCTCAAAGCGATCTTGCAGTGATGGCCAAGGCCCGCGACGTACTCGAATCGCTCGGGGTAAAGTGCGAACTTCGCGTCCTTTCAGCCCATCGAACCCCCGTTGAGATGTTCGCATTCGCTCAAAGTGCCGCTGAATTCGGCGTCAAGGTGATCATCGCCGGGGCCGGAGGGGCTGCGCATCTCCCTGGGATGATTGCCGCCTCGACAACGCTTCCGGTGATCGGAGTTCCGGTGGCCTTGAAAAACCTCGCCGGTCTCGATTCGCTATTGTCGATCGTGCAAATGCCCAAAGGAGTCCCCGTGGCAACGGTCGCGATAGACAACGCCAGCAACGCTGGCTATCTCGCGGCAAGGATACTCGCCATTGGCGACCCAGAGCTACAAGCGCGCTTAGCGGCCGCAGCTCAAGCTGCAAGAGAAGATTCCCTGGCGAGCGATGGCCGCCTACGAGCCAACCCGCCCGCCTAGCCAAGCACTTGAGGGCTCAAAGAGCATGCTCAACCCGTAAATACGGGGCGAGAAACTCCTCGCCTTAGCACCAGGTGCGAGCTCCATGATCTGACAGAACACCCTTGTAAGAGGCTCGCCGCCTCAGACGTCTCCCCAGCCACGCGTAGCAGATCACAGCCAACCAACCTCAAGAAAAAGTCGCCCAGGCAGGCGTGCTCGAGTGCTTGGCACCCAAGAACGCAATCAGAGGTCGTATCACACAAGGCTGCAACTTTAGCGCGGGCCCAGTTGTGTGTCGGCCCAAGAGTCAAGCCACTTGAGCCAGCTGTGGTAAATGCACCACCTTTTGACAGCAAAGCCGTCCGCCAGCGGCATCCAGCCTTCAAAGCCCAAAGGTGTGTGAGGACCGCGCCAAAAGCAAAAGTGGAGCCGACTTAACAGCCGACTCCAGCTCCGGGCTCATTCAGACCTAGTAGGACCTGCGGTATCCGCCGCCACCGCCACCGCCACCGCCGCCTGAGGGGCGACGATCTTCTTGAGGACGAGCTTCGTTGACGATGATCGATCGCCCACCAAGCTCTTTGCCATTTAGCGCCTTGATGGCGTTCTGGCCCTCGGTGTTGTCGGCCATCTCCACAAAGCCAAATCCTTTGGACTGGCCAGTCTCACGATCCTTTATGACGACGGCACTCGTCACTTCACCCTGCTGTTCGAAAAAAGCTTGCAACTCTTGTTGCGTAACGTTGTAGGCCAGACTGCCCACATAAAGCTTCATTGCCATTCTTACTGTACTTCCTTTGATTCATTCCTGCAGGTGCTTGACATATTCGAACTGAGATGATAATGAAGCTTATAAAGAGGCCAATTATTGCTGAAACAGCCTGAACAAAGCACCCGCGCATATCGAGTATAGCGTCCCATCTCCTAAATGCATAGTGATCACCAAAGATAGCGCAAGCAATCCGCCAATTACTCCTCGAGTCAGCCCACGGAGCGCGAAATGTGAGTCGGTGCGGCCTCGGGGGGCCCAAATCGCCGAAAGCCAGCTTGATCGCTCCCCCGCCGAGCCCGCTGGCCTAGCCCTAGAGCTCGCCTCAGTTATTGCGCGGGTGATCTGCACACCGTTGGCCATCTCGCACATCTTCCAGATACCCCCGCCGCAGAGAGGCCTAAGGCCACATAGTGCTAGTTTGTTATAGGGCATGGAGTTGGCCGGGTGGCCGCGAGCTAAAACGGCTCGAGGAAGGTCGGGGCTTCACAGGGCAGGGTGCTCGAATTCGAGGCAGGGCGACCTGACGGAAAGTGCAACAGAAAATATACCGCTTGGCCAGAGATGGTCAAGCAAGGGTGAAAAGGTGCGGTAAGAGCGCACCAGCGGCATGGCGACATGTCGGCTCGGCAAACCCCACCCGAAGCAAGGTTAAATCGGAGCCAACGGCGGCCCGTCGGCAGATTTGTTTCTGCAGCTCCAGGTAGACCGCTTAGATGGATGGCCACCGCGGCAAGCTTTGGCAAGCCAGACAGAACCCCGCCTACAGACCAACTCTGTGCCCCCTAGGTCGGATTCGTCAGCTATTGGACGAGATCGCGCTCCGGCAAGAGCATTCTTCCACACTCTTCGCAATAGTGAACTTCGCCGCCAAATCTCTTGATCCGATCCATCAGGATCGAAGAGATTCGTAGGCGGCAGCCCGAACAACTGAGATCGATAACGAAAGCAACTTTGTCGATGATCTGAGTGGGAACCCTCTCGAGCAGCGCAGCGACATCAGGCTCAATTGCAGAGCGCAACTTGGCGATATCGCTTTGCAGGGTTTGGTCAAGGTGCGCAACATCGGCACGCAGTGCCTCAAGCTCCTCTTTTGCGGCCAGTGCATCTTGTAGCTCGCGCTTCATCTCGATTTCAAGGAGATCGCGCTCGCGACCGAGTACCTCGAGCTGTTCCATGAGACCAAGCTCGGCGTCGGTATACTCTCCCACCTTGGACTCCAGGGTGTATATCTCAACCTGCAGCGCGGGAAGGCTGCGAAAGTCCCCTCCAGTGGAGTGCTCAAGACGTCCCTTGGAAACCTTGAGCTGAGCTTCGTAAGAGTTGAGATCCTTTTCCAATCCCTGCCGCTCATCTTCGAGTGCGCGCAAGTCCTCACCGAGGGCTTCAAGGCGAAGTTTGGTCCGCTTATAAGCTTGGGCCTTTTCCCGGTAGCTTGAGGCTTCGGGACCCTGCGAAACGCGGAGATTGTTCCGGTGAGCTTTGGTGGAGAGCTCCGACAGCGCATAGAGCTGCTCGATTTGGTCCTTGGTCAATACCAGACTCTTGGCATTCATCGCCTGGTGCCCGGGAATTGCTTCATCAAAGTCTACCCTAACGCGAAAGAGCCGTTTTTGCCGCCGCAAGCCGCGATTAGCGCCTCTCAGTGAGATCTTATCGTGACCGCTAGGTGGTTGGTGGTGCCGTCGTCGTGGTGGGTGACGTGGTCGCCGCCGGTGTCGTGGTGGCAGGAGTTGTCGTTGCAGAGGGGGTGGTGCTACTCGCCGCAGTGGTGGTAGTAGTGCTGGCAACAGGTGCGGTGGTGGGCGGTGGCGCGGTTACCGGCGACATGATCGAACCGGGTGCATCGATGGGAGTTATGAACTTGCTCGGGGGAATCCACGCCGGATTGACCGGGGAAAAGCTCAACACCGGGGCATTTGCCAGAGCCTTGGACATATAGGCATGCCAAATCTCCGCTGGATAGGTTCCACCGTAGACGGGGATGCCGCCCACGTCATACATGGGAACCGAACCGGCTGGATCACCCATCCATACCGTAGTCACCATTTGTGGAGTGAATCCGTCGAACCACCCGTCGGTAAAGTTGTCGGTAGTCCCGGTCTTTCCCGCCGCAGGACGGCCGTAAAGCCGAGCTGCGGTTCCGGTTCCTCTGATAATGACCTGCTGGAGAATTTGGTCTTCGACGGCCACGATGCGATGTGAAAGAACTTGCTGGGTCGAGACCGTGGGGTTATATACCTTTGCACCGGTGTAGTCGACAACTGAGGTAATAAAACGTGCAGGATGAAGAAAGCCCCCGTCGGCAAGGACGGAATATGCAGTAGCCATCTCCAGGGGCGTAACGTCCTCGGATCCGATCGCCACCGAGGGGACCGCCAACAGTG
>JAKASN010000190.1 GCA_021819025.1 Actinomycetes bacterium
TTCGCTGGGTCACGGCGCGCATGAATCGCGTCATCGAAGTTGACGCGATTGACCGGATCGCCATAGTTGAGCCGGGAGTGAGCAACGCAGCGGTATCGCTTGCAGCGGGGCCTTATGGGCTCTACTACGCTCCAGACCCCTCTTCGCAGCTGGTCTGTTCCATCGGGGGCAACGTCGCTGAGAACTCTGGAGGTGCCCATTGTCTCAAATATGGATTCACCACCAATCATGTCCTGGGGATCGAAATGGTGCTCGCCGACGGTACCGTCACTACTTTTGGTGGAGACTCCTCATTTGTCCCTGGTCTTGATCTGCGCTCGGTGATTTTGGGCAGCGAAGGGACTTTGGGCGTGGTAACCAAAGTTTGGCTGAAGCTGCTTCCCAAGCCCGCTGCAGTCAAGACCCTTGTGGCTGGTTTTGACTCCATAGCTGCGGCTGCGGGAGCCGTCGCGGCAATTATCGCGGCTGGGATTGTACCTGCGGCAATGGAGATGATGGACGCACTAGCCATTGAAGCCTGTGAGAAGGCAGTACACGCTGGATATGCCCACGACGCCGCTGCGCTGATCGTCGAAGTCGATGGAACGCCCGAGGAAGTTGCCGAAACCTACCAGATGGTAAGGCAAGCTTGCCTGGACTGCGGATCGGTGGGACTCCGTGAGGCTGCAGATGAGACGGAGCGCCAGTTGATTTGGGCCGGGCGCAAGGCGGCTTTTGCGGCGGCGGGCCGCCTTGCCCCGGCCTACATCGTTCAAGATGGAGTGGTGCCGCGCACCGAACTCGTCAATGTTCTGGAGCGGATTCAAGAGATGGCCCAAGCAGCTGGATTGAGGGTGGCAAATGTGTTTCATGCCGGCGATGGAAATCTCCATCCGCTGGTGCTGTATAACCCCGAGGTGCCGAGCGAGGTGCGAAACGCGGAGCGTCTTTCGACAGAAATTGTCCAGCTGTGCGTAGCACTCGGAGGGTCAATTACCGGAGAGCACGGCGTTGGGCTCGAAAAGGTGTGTTCGATGTCCGCAATGTTCGACCTTAGCGATCTTGCCGCGATGGGCATGGTGCGGACAGCGTTTGATCCCGCGGGACTTGCCAACCCCGGCAAGGGATTTCCAACTCCACGACTCTGCGGTGATACCCCTGGCCCTTACTTGGCCCACCCCCTCGAGCTGGACGGAACCGCGGTGCGATTTTGAATCCCCACTTAGGTTCTGATCTACCCGCAACGGCAATTGCGCCTTCGACGGCGACTGACTTTGCTGGAATTTTAGGTGAGATGGCGCCGAATGAGCGCGTTCAGATCGTCGGTACCCAGAGTCGCCGGGACTTTAGCGCCACCAAGCGACCAGCGAATCTCACGATATCCACCCGAGCATTAAAAGGCTTTGAATACTCACCCTCGGATCAGACCTTGGTAGTAGCAGCCGGCGAGTCTTTTGGGGTGATTTCGGAGATGCTTGCCGAGCGTGGCCAGCGACTTGCGGTTGATCCGACTTGCGGTGACATGGTTCACTCTACCGTGGGCGCCATGGTGGCCTGTGCCGACGAAGGAGCCCTCGTCTATAGGTTCGGACGGTTGCGTGATCTCGTTATCGGGGCGGGGTTCGTGCTGGCCGATGGGACGCTTGCTCATGCCGGGGGGCGGGTGATCAAAAACGTCGCTGGGTACGATCTGGCGAAACTCATGGTGGGCTCGCTGGGATCGATCGCAGCGATAACCTCGGTGGCATTCAGATTGCATCCCATGCCCAAAAGACAATTGGAACTGTATTTCAAGACGCCTTTCCCACAGGCCCTAAAAGCTGCAACGGCGCTCGCGAGACAGAATTTGGAGGTCTCGGCGATTGAATACCACGCGGACGAATTGGTCGTTCTCCTCGAGGGCGGGGCGCTATCTGTCGAATCCTCTGCAAAGCGGGTAACAGAGATTATTTCCGAGTCGCTCGACAAAGTCGCCGCGGGTGACTTTGGGCGAGCCGAAGGAGTTGCCAAGATTGAGAGCTTTAGGGCAAAGCGAGCAGCCCCTGGCTGGACAGTTGTGAAGTTGGGAGCCCGGATGAGTTCGTCGATGTACCTATTTGAGGCAGTAAAGTCGTGTCGCGTTCTTGAACTTCAAGGCTGGATGAGCTCGCACCTCGGTTCGGCAATCCACTATATTGGGCTTCCCGGCGAACTTGAAGAAGCGGAAGCTCTCGAGGTCCTCAGTGACCTTTCAAGAGAATTGGCAGCGATAGGGCTCACCGGCCAAGTGGTGCGGGGGCCACGTGAAGTAGTGTCGTCGGGGATCTTCCTTGGCGCCTTGCTTGGCTCACTCGAAACGATGCGGTCGCTGCTGATTTCATTTGACCCCGAGGGGCGCCTCGTCTCTCCGATCCGCGAGAGCCTATTTGCAGACGAGGTGCGGTCTTGAAGCGACTGGAATTCCACCAACTTGACGAGAAGATCATCGACCGTTGCGTTCATTGTGGGTTTTGCTTGCCATCTTGTCCCACCTACCGCCTTACCGGAAACGAGGCGGAGTCCCCTAGAGGACGCATTGATCTGCTCCGCCTGTTGGGTCGTGGAGATTTGGTTCTTGATAGTGAGTTTGTCGCGCATATCGACTCGTGCCTGGGCTGTCTTTCCTGCGTTAGTGCGTGTCCCTCTGGTGTTCAGTTTGACGAGCTCATCTTGCAAGCCCGATCATTGATCTCGATGAGTTATCGGCGCAACTGGGGCGAGCGGATTTCTCGGGCGGCGATCTTCGCGGTGATGCCTTATCCCAGGCGAATGCGTACTGCCATGTGGGGATCCGTACTCGCGGATAAGATGCGCTTGGGGGCATTATTACAAGGCAAGAGCTTTTCAAAGAGTGTCCTGGTAAGGACTCTTCTAGCTTCGCTAGAACTCGCATCGAAGCGGAGTCTTGCTACGGCCAGGCGGCGCTCTACGCGCTCGGGCTTGAAGTTCTATCCTGGTCTGGAGCCGCGACGCGGAAGGGTCGGCTTGCTAAAGGGTTGTGCGGGAGCGGTGCTATTTGAGAACGTGGAGCGGGCCACCATCGAAGTTCTCCAAGGTGAGGGCTTCGACGTCTTGGTTCCTGAGCGCCAAGGTTGCTGTGGAGCATTGGCACACCACAGCGGCGAGCTATCACTGGCTGCGAAGCAAGCAAGTCAATTGCTCGGTGACCTTTCCTCGATCAACGTAGACTCGTGGATAACGACGGCGGCAGGGTGTGGGTCGACGCTGAAGTCACTACCCGAAGTCCTCGCCCTCGATGGCAGACCGACTGGCGGCGCTGAAAGTTTCTCCGCAGCAGTCGTCGATGTTTCTGAATTTCTCGACTCGGTGGGACTTCGGGGAAGATACCACGGCGTGACGGCACGCGTGTCGTATCATCCCGCCTGCCATCTTGTCAATGCGCAACAGATTTCTCGCCAACCCATTTCACTGCTTGAATCGATTTCCGGACTGACGGTGATAATTCCCCCTGATGCGAACATCTGCTGTGGCTCAGCAGGCACATTTAACCTTTTGCATCCCGGCGAAGCGAGTGCGCTTGGCGTCGCCAAGGTCGCCGCAATTATGACTACCGACCCCGATGTAATTGCCGCGGCTAATCCAGGATGTCTATTGCAGATCGCCCATTATTGTCCTGGTGGAGTTGCCGTCGTGCACCCCGTTGAGCTGCTGGCTCTATCGATGCGAGGTGGTGACATCGAAGAACTTCGGGAGTCGGTAACGAGCTGACGCGGCTAAGCAGGTGGTGTACTCATATAGATATCTTCGTGCTGTAACGTGGTAACGTGCAAAAAGGACACCGCCATAACAAGCCGCCTGTAATTAATCCCAGCGGTACCAAGCGGGTCGGCATGAGCGCAATCGAAATAAATACTCTCGCCGAGTAACCCGCACTAGTGGCGACGCATCGAATATCCGGTCGAGGATGACCTGGTAATTGGGTTACTAAGGAGCTTACGCCACAAAAATGGCGGTCAAGGCAAGCATTGGCGATTCTCGAGCCATTTCTCCTGGTGCCGCGCCATTGGCAACTACTTTTATGAGGACCTTCGCTGAACTGGGACTTAAAACAACCATGAAGCCTCGATGCGGGTCTTCCGTCACCTCGTCAAGAGCTCGCAAAGAAGATCCAGTTCCTTTGTCGCCGACCTAATCAGTCTTTGGGCGTCGAGTACTAAATTCTTGATATTTGCCCGCGAGGCATTGTCGAGAGATTCGCTGCCACGCACGAGTTCGACCTGAAATCGAAAGTAGCTGTCGCGGGGAAGCATTTCTCGCAGTTGGCGATGGACCGCGTCACTTGCGCCATCGAGAAGCAGGTGAAACATCGGGCGCGCCCACTGGGCGAGCCCCCAATTCTGCACACTTTTGTGCCCCATGGCTTTCCCGGGAGATCCGGTTCCAAGTGACACCATGAGCATTTCGGTGGATCGCTTATGTTTTACCACCTCAGCGAAAGCACACATGGCCGGGTTATTTGCGCAGACCGCGCCGTCGAGTAGAAGTCGAGGGTTGACCTCCCGCGTGAGGGCTGGCTGGAAATAGGTGGGCGCAGCTGAAGTAGCGCGACCAGCTACTCGCATCGGAAGGTCGTTCGCAGGGTCCTGCCTTGCTTCGATGGAATTTAAAAAGACCATTTCGCGGGCGCTAAGATCATATGACGTCAACAACACGTCACAAATTGCCTCCGAGAGCATTCGATTACCAAGGTATCTTTCCAAGGTCGACTCAATGTGTTCGTGTCCATAACGATTGTGGAAAATTCCATTAACGGCCGAACGTCCGGTGGGCACGAATATCTCGTGTGCTGCTTGCTCAAAGATCTTGAAAATACCGGCTGCTCCCCAGGCGGCTTTCCCAGAAGCATCAGAAGAAGCCAGGCAGAGGGCGAGAATTCCCCCAATTGAGGTTCCAGCGATCAAGTCGAACATGGATGAAATTGGATTCGAAGTCCGCGCTTCCACTTCAGCGAGGATCAACGTTGGGATAACACCTCTAATTCCGCCACCATCGATCGACAACACTCGGACGGGTTCGTGCCAATTGAGAGCGAACGGTGACTTGGAGTCTGCATTGCTTGGGCTAGTTGGTCCAAACATTGTGCGTTCCTTCTTCGAGAAACAT
>JAKASN010000191.1 GCA_021819025.1 Actinomycetes bacterium
TCCGATCGCTAGCGAACCTCCTCGCCCCATCACATTCAAGAAGTCCCAAAGTAAAGCGGTAAATATGCTGGAGATGAGTCCTTCACAGCGCAGGGTTCCGTCAACCTCCTCGCTCAATGCTCTCATCCTATTAGCAGAGCCTCGGACGGCTTTTCAAGGTATATCGCAAGGCCAGCCACGGCGAGCGATGCTGACAATCAACTCAACAGCGACGAGATTCGAGCACTGCCATTCGCAAAACGAGGTTAGCTACCCTCGTAATCGAATCCAAGTTCTGGAGCCGTTACGAGTGGAACAAATGCGATACCCCGGCTCTTAGCAATCGCGCCAACGGTACCGCCACGGTCGACAATTGCGGTGATCAGGGTCACATTCGCCCTGGCACCGATCGATGCGTCGACCGCTTCAATAATGGAGTTGCCACGAGTCACAGCGTCTTCGGTGATCGCCACATTGGATCCCGCCACGAGCACCCCGGCAATCCTTCCCCCACCGCCATGGTCCTTGACCTCCTTGCGAACCGAAAAGGACGACATTGGCCTCCCTGATGCGGAAGCAATCGCTGCAGTGCCAAACGCTACCGGGTCGGCACCCATGGTGAGGCCCCCGATTCCGGTAACTTCTGCGGGAATGACCCTGAGCATTAAAGTGGCAACCAGTATCATCCCATACGGATCGCACGCGGTCTGCTTGGCATCGATAAACCATGAACTCTTCCGGCCCGACTTAAGAGTAAAGTCCCCTCGCCGCACGGAGTTCGCTGTGAGGTGACGAACGAGCAGCTCCTTAAGCTCAGAACTCTGCACCTCTAACGCCTCGGCATAACTCCGCGGATAAGAAGCTCCTTTGGATCGATCGGCAGCCATGGCGCTTATCTGTCTCTTTCTATATCACCGATGCGATAGCCTCGGCGCCCGAAGGTTGGCAAGGCTTCAATAACCATATCGGCAAACTCTGCTTCGAGCACCAGCGTCATCCCAATTCCCATATTGAAGACTCGCTCCATCTCCTCTGTCGCGACTGAACCACGGCTCTGGATAAGGGTGAAAATCGGCGGAACCTCCCAGGATCGAAGATCGAGCCGCGCCCTGAGGCCATTGGGTATCACCCTGGCCAGGTTGGCCTGGAGTCCACCACCGGTAATATGCGCGGCTGCGTGGATGGGAAATCGTTGGCCAAGTTCCCCGAGCACGGGCGCGTAAAGCACACTCGGGTCAAGCAACTCGTCAAAGAGGCTTACCGAGGACGAGCTGCCAGGTCCTTGGCCCATTTCTAGCAGCTCTGCGATCTCGCGCTCCGAGGCTCCCGGTTCGCTGCGCTGACCGAAGATCGCTCTTCGGGCTAAGCTGTAACCATTAGAGCGCAAGTTCGGCGAGTCAATTCCAACCACCGCATCCCCGCATCGGACTCGGTGCGACCCCCACATCGCGGACTTTTCGACTACACCGACAACGAATCCGGCAAGGTCGAAGTGACCTGGCGGCATCGCGCCAGGATGCTCAGCCATTTCACCACCGAGAAGCGCCGTGCCACAAGCGCGAGCACCTGCGGCGATGCCCGAGACGATCTCGGCCGCCATCAAGGCGTCCAGAGACCCCACTGACAAGTAGTCGAGCAGAAAGAGGGGCTTGGCCCCCAGCACGGCAATGTCATCGACGCACATGGCTACCAAATCAACACCGATCGTCGAATAGCGCCTTGCCAGGGCTGCCAAGTAGGATTTGGTTCCTACTCCATCTGTCGATGACACCAAGACAGGTTCGTTGAATGCGGCCTGGTCCAACTCGAAAAGTCCACCAAAGCCACCGATGGAAGACAGCACGCCAGAAGTCGCCGTGGTCGCCACCAAGTCTTTGATTCCTGCTACGGCGCGATCGCCCTCGGCGATATTTACACCGGCCTCGGTGTAACTAAGTTTCTCTTCCAAATTCCAACCCCGGCTACTCGAATATGCCAAATCGCCTATTGCGCCATCGCTCTAGCTTCGATAGTCACCGGGATCTCGATCGGATAGCAGCCAGTCAAACAGGCGTCACAATATCCATCGTTACCAGCTCCGATCGCCGACTTGAGATCCTCAAGGCCGAGATACGCGATGGAATCCACCTCCAAAAACGCTTTGATCTCGTCGAGACTCTTCACTGCCGCGAGAAGATCGGGGCGTGACGGGGTATCGATGCCGTAAAAACACGGCCACTTGTAGGGGGGTGAGGAGATCCGCAAGTGCACTTCAGTCGCTCCGGCTTCTCGGAGCAACTTGACCATTGCCTTGGTTGTCGTTCCGCGCACAATGGAATCGTCGACCACCACGAGTCGCTGCCCGGAAATATTATCGCGAAGCACATTTAGCTTGCGTCGAACCGCGTCGACTCGAGATGCCGGATCAGGTGATATGAAGGTCCGTCCGATATAACGGTTCTTTACAAGTCCTTGACCGTATGGGATCCCGCTCGCGGCAGCATATCCAACTGCCGCTGGGACCCCGGAATCCGGCACTCCCATGACCAGGTCGGCTTCTACGGGAGCCGACTTGGCAAGATACTCTCCCATGTGGCGGCGAGTGGTGTACACTTCCTGGCCAAGCAACTGGGCGTCCGGCCTTGCGAAGTAGACAAACTCGAAGATGCAGAGCTTGGGATTCACCGACGCCGCAGGGAACGGACGGAAGGAACGAACTTCGAGTTCGTCGACCACTACCATCTCCCCGGGGTCGACTTCGCGAACGAAGGTCGCACCCACTACGTCTAGGGCGGGCGTCTCCGAAGCTATCACGTAGCCGTTATCAAGTTTCCCAAGACACAACGGGCGGAAGCCGTTCGGATCACGAACCCCGATCAAGCGATCATGATCCATGATCACCAAAGAAAATGCTCCCTTGAGTTCGGGGAGCACGGTGTTGAGGGCGTCGAGGAGAACTTCAGGATGACTTTTGAGCGACTCACCCTGTTGCATCGATCCCAAACCACGCTTGATCTCCACCGCGAGATAGTGTGCCACCAAGTCCGAGTCGCTGCGCAGATCGGTAGCAGAAATACCCAGCTTCGCAGCTAGGGCCACGGTATTGGTCAAATTCCCATTGTGGCCCAAGGCAATTCCCGTGTCGCCGACCGCTCTAAAAACCGGCTGCGCATTGCCCCAGGTCGAAGAGCCTGTTGTCGAATAGCGGGTGTGCCCGATGGCGATATTTCCCGGAAGCGACTGCAGAGTACGGTCATCGAAGACGTTACTAACCAGACCCATATTCTTTACCACGGTGATTGAAGTTCCGTCGCTCACCGCCATGCCCGCAGATTCTTGCCCACGGTGCTGGAGGGCGTAGAGCCCGTCATAAGTGGCGTGCGAAACCGACCGCGTTAGGGGCGTAACACGTATCCCAAAAACACCGCAAGCCTCCTCGGGAACATCCCCCTTGAATGGATCATCGTAGGGATCTGCCATTTGAGACTCGTTAGCCAAGTCCGCATCCTGATCGGCTCGCATCATCAACTCCAGCCTTGCCCGCAAAGGGAATGGATCGGACTACCGGGTTCGGCCGTTAGCCTACTTAGCACCTCGGAGTGCAACTTTCGGGTATAGCTACCAATCAAATGCGAAGCAAATGTCGCATTTGGGACGAGGGTACGGCCATCATCCAAATAAAATTTACTCACTTGAAACTACGTACTCGAGAACTGTTACATCTTTAGGATAATTGCCCGAGGCAGGCGACCATGATAGACCTTCATACTCACTCAAGAATTTCCGACGGTTCCGAGTCGCCCGCGCACGTAGTAGAACTAGCCAAAGCAGCAGGCTGCAGCGCATTAGCACTTACCGACCACGACCGATTCGACGGGCTTGCGGAGGCTCGGCAAAGATCTGAAGAACTTGATATCGAGCTCGTACCCGGGGTCGAGATCTCTTGTCACTGGAACGTGGGCACCATGCACATGTTGGTGTACTTCGTGGATCAGCGATCTGCGCCAATTGCGGGAACGCTGGTGGAAATGCAGATGGCACGTGAAGATCGCAATCGAAAGATCATCGCGCTGATGAATTCGAACGGGATCGACATCAGCTACGAAGAGCTTGCCGAAGAAGGGGGAGGGAGTGGGCTAGGTAAGCCACACTTTGCCCGCCTAATGGTAAGAAAAGGAATCGTCTCCAACCTCCAGGAAGCGTTCGATAAGTACCTCGAAAAGGGAAGACCCTACTACGTCCACAAAATCACCTACTCCCCCGAAGAGATGATCGACCTCGCTTTGCGATCGGGTGGAGTACCAGTTTTGGCACACCCCTACAGTGTTAGCGCCGACGAAAAGCTGATTCCGGAATATGTCGAAAAGTGGGTCGATGCCGGTCTCGCTGGCATCGAAGCTTACTATGGGCGATATATTCCAGCCCAGCGGCGCACTCTGATCGACCTCGCCAAGTCTCTCGACATCGTAGCCACCGGTGGAAGTGACTTCCACGGAGAGTACAAGCCAGATCTCAGCGTCGGTGTTGGTCGCGGCGATCTATTGGTACCCGGCGAAGCGCTCGACGCCCTAAAAGACAGGCGTCGAATCAAGACTCGCAAAGACGCTTGACCGTCATTTCTTGCGCCTGCGCTCTCCTCTAGATCTCCAGAGATACGCCAGGTGCAAACTTGGCAAGGTTCGACATATCAGTACGCCCGATTACCGCCGCACTGAGGCCGCTAGCGGCGAATTTCGCCGAGAGCACCTCGGGTTCTTGGGTGATTACCACCACGCGCGAGGGTGATTCGGAAAAGAGCGTCACGGCCGTGTCGCCCTCGAGAGCGGGCCCGAGCTCGAATCCCAGTCCGGAAGCTCTCGCCATCTCAAGTAGACATAGGGCCAGCCCGCCATCAGAGACATCCGAAATCGCCGAAATCTGGTACTCAGCAGCGTCGGTCACTACCTCGATGACGGTATTTATCAGAGCGCGATGCACGTCGTAATCCAGGCGGGGCAAAGTGCCGCCTCGCAGCCCAAAGTTGACCCACGCCAATCTTGATCCAGCCAAATTGGCCTCGGTTTGGCCGACTAGAACGATGCTCTGTCCAGCGCTGTAAACTTTGGTCGGTGGAACCCGAGTGAGTTCTGAAATCAGGCCGAGGGTAGTAAGTACC
>JAKASN010000192.1 GCA_021819025.1 Actinomycetes bacterium
CCGATCTAGAGATCGATGTCGGTTAGGACGTCGCCGGAGATGACCAGGAAGGTGGAATCGAGTTGCTCCCGACAATTTCCTACCGATCCCGCGGTACCCAGCGGCGAATCCTCGTTGGCGTAGCTGATCCGGATGCCGAACTCCGAGCCGTCCCCGAAATAGGTGCGAATGGCATTGGCCATAAAGGCCACGGTGATCACCACTTCGTCGAAGCCATGGCGCTTCAAGAGCTCCAAAATATGTTCTAGCATCGGAGTATTGCCGACAGGAAGCATCGGCTTGGGGGCGGTCGAAGTCAGTGGCCTCAGCCGGGTGCCCTCGCCACCGGCCATGATGACAGCCTTCAAGATATCCTCCTTCTCCGGTACCCTGCAAGCGAAACTAGCAGCGACCAGCCCTCGTCTTGGCGCGCTTTTAAGGTAATTTCAACTATGTCGCCACTTTCGCAGCTGACCTAAGGTGCAACCCTGACCTAGCCATCCTTGTGTCCCAGCATTGGCATCAGCACGCGGGTGGTGTAATAAAAGGCTGCCAGGTAGAGAAGCAACGTCCCTGCTAGGGCTAAAGCCACGCCCACCGCGTGGAAGAGGTGCAGGTCAGGATGGAGTTGTTCGCCAAGGAGGATTGCAGGCAGGCCGGCGAGGAGCAAAAAGGTTCCCGCCTTGCCGAGCCAAATCACATCCAAGCGATAGCGGCGCGATTTGTAGAGATACGAGGAGACTGCAGAAATGAAGATTTCGCGCACCAGAATGATGACTCCAAGGAGCAGGGGAAACCATCCCTCGGCTATTGCCACCACGGCTATTGCCACAATGACCACCCGATCTGCTGAAGGATCCATGATCTTGCCGAGTTCAGATACCTGGTTGAGATGTCGAGCGAGGTAGCCGTCGAGAAAGTCCGTCGAGGCAATTACTGCCAGCAGAATCGTTGCCAAGATAAAATTGCCCTTGCCGACCGCAAGATAGATCGCCACAGGCAAGAGAGCCAAACGGGAAACCGTTATCAAATTCGGAATGGTCAGAATCGCTTCGTCGCGATTTTTCCCATGCTGTAGGCTCAAGGGCACTCCGTCACTAATTCGCACGCTCAAGGGTACTACCGAGCAATAATCAACCTAGCTGGCCTTGGGTATTTATCTGATGCGCTCAGATATCGACTCGCTCAAGCTGCGAGAAATTCCGCCGATTTAACAGATAACGCCTCAGCTTTTACTAGGAGCAATCATGTCCGACGTTGCGCCACAGCGCGTGTGGAGACCAAGCGCTAAGCGAGCGCTAGCAAGGATCGCGGCGAGCTTTGCCGGCTACATGCTGCTTCTCGCGGATCTGAGGAGACTACGAGGGGTCAAGACGGAGCCAAGGTGGTAGTAGATAACCCAGCGGAGCTGCGCGAAAGACCGCCAGGCGGAAAGAACGCTTCCCCGGTCGCAAAAGTAAAAGCCTCCACCCTTAGTTGGGAGGAGCGCATTGACCGGGCCCTTAGCGCCCCGGACGGCCTTGCGATGGTCTATCAGCCCATCGCCGACATCAACAGGGGCGTAGTCGCGGGATATGAGGCTCTGGCACGCTTCTCTGACGTGGGAGAAGAGACGCCCGATCAATGGTTCCGCTCCGCCGTCGATGCCACTTTGGTGGCAAAGCTGGATGCCAGGGTGGCCAAGCTGGCCCTAGAACACCGATCCGCACTTGCACCGGGCCGCTTTGTTACCATCAATGCTGAGCCCAGTTCGTTCGGCTCAAAAGAACTTGACAAAGTTCTCCTGGGATGTCCCAGCCTTGACGGGGTGGTAATCGAAATCACCGAGCACCAGAAGATCGGCGACCACCGCCAAGTGTTACAGTGCCTTGGGCGCTATAAGGATCGCGGAGCACTCATCGCCCTGGACGACACTGGAGCCGGATACGCGGGACTCTCTCAGATCCTCAAGCTGCGCCCCTCGATACTAAAGCTCGACCGGGAACTAGTTGCTGGGATCGACCACGATGAGGCCCGGGCGGCGCTGGTGGAGATGATACGAGTCTTCGCCAATCGTATCGACGCCAAAGTTCTCGCCGAAGGCGTGGAAACCCAGTCCGAAGCCACGGCGCTAAGGCGCCTTGACATTCCCCTCGCGCAAGGATACTTCTTCGGGCGCCCGGCGGCGGGATTCGGCGGTCTGGAGTCGCGCGCCATCACCACTTGTGCAAGGTTTCCTTCGCCCGCGAGACGATCGCAACTCGACAAGCTGGTAGAGCTTACCGCGTGCTTACAACACTCTCCTGACCTCGATTATGAGATCTTTTTCCGCACTCAACCCGAGTTAGAGAGAATTGTGGTCTTAGATTCCCGCCACCGTCCCTGCGGTGTGGTTGTTCGTGGATCCCGCCAACCTGATCCCCTCCGGGCCATTCTCACTGTGAACAGATTTGAGTCGATATCCGAAGTGGCAAGGCGCATGTTGACCCGAGATGAGTCCGAGCGCTTTGCCCCGGTAGTTTGTGTGAACGGATCGGGTCGCTATCTCGGCACCATCAGCGCCGCGCGAATCTTCTCTGAACTTGCCGACGGTTACCAATCTTCGCAGCACGCAACGCCGAGATAACCACCGCCTCAAGGCAGATCGGGATTGGCTCGCGCCTCAAGATCAATCACGAGACCGTCTTCGGCGGCGATCACCCGACCGTCAAAGGTTGCCCTAGCGAGTTCGGCGGCAGCGGATGCGGTAGCTGGAAACGCCACGTGGGTAACCACCAATTCTCTCACTCCAGCGGCTCTGGCCATCCCGGCAAGCTCTTCGGCCGTCATATGCAGACCCCCCGAGATGCCCCCTGGGCGCTCCAACCAGGTCGACTCCCCAAGAAGGAGATCCACGCCGGCGAAGAACGATACCAGAGATGGTGTCACTGCGGTATCGGCACTGTAGCCGATAATCTGGGCCGCGTCGCCAATGACCTTGGTTGCCAGGGTACCCTCGATGTGGTCGGCAACTGCAAATTCCATCCGCATCGAGCCCACGACAACCGATTCCCCGCCGGCGACGATCTTGAGCTCAAAAATCCCCGCGAGATCGACAGCAAAGATAAGCGCTAGTGCATCAAAGGGCTCTCGGGAGGCAAGTAGCAGTGGGCGCTTGCGCCGGGCACCAGGTACGAAAAGCAGATAATGGTAGAACGAAATCAAGTCAGCGAGATGATCGTGATGGCGATGCGAGATAAAGAGCGCGTCAATCTCGCCGGGTTCGATCCGGCCAGCCAGCAAAGAGAAGGAACCGTTGCCGATATCGAGCACAATCGATGTGCTTCGATCTTGGAGGAGATAGCAGGAGCACGAAATGCCCGCCGATCCGTAAGAGCCGGCCGAGCCGATGATTGTCAAGCGCATCAGGACAACCTTAGGCCACTGTCGAGCCGTCTTCAAGAGCGCTCCGCGGTGGCGCGCCCGTTAGCGCCAATGACTCGTGACGATTCCTCCCTTGGCTGTCACTTAATCTCTCGCCAGGTGGCATACTGGATTCGGGTGGTGCAGTTTGTCACGGGTGTTATTGGAGTACTCCCTGCCGACGTTTGGGATGATCATGTTGGTAATGGTCTCCACGCTGGGCTGGAAGAAGCAAAAAGCAAAGATTGAAGAGGCGAGGCGCTACCGTGCGATGCAACACTCTAGCGCAAGGGCGAAGTTGGTAGGCGAAAAGAGCAAAGTCGCCGAGAGCGTCGCTATCACCGGCGTCATGCGTCTCCAGGACACCGTTCTGGTGGGCTACCGCAAATCCTACCGTGCCGGTGGCGGTCTTGTCCCGGGAGAGAAATTGGACGCGAGCGGCGTCGTCACCGGCACCTGGATGGCGTTGCTCGACACCGGGGATCCTTCTGATCTTGAGAAGCTCGACACTTGGTGCAAGGATAAGGTTCAAGTTGTGCTGCGCGTCGACCCGGGAAGTTCCAGCATTTGCTTTGTGGAGCCACTCTCTTCTGTCCAAGCCAAGTTGCAACTTGCCCCAGGCTAAGCCAAGCAATCGCCGATGGCAATGTCAATTGCCATACTTTTAGTGGTGCTCCCCTAGTCTGAAAGGCGAAATGTCGGGAAGCCTCGGATATATTGCAGCTTTTGGCGGAGGGGTGATCTCCTTTGCCTCGCCGTGCGTCCTTCCGCTCGTGCCGGCGTATCTCTCCATTGTCACTGGCGTTGACGTCCGCGGCGGGGGCGGGGGCGGCGCCGGCTTAGATGTCGCGACGCGATCGCACGTCGCCAAAACTACGCTGCTCTTCATCGCGGGTTTTTCGTTGGTCTTCATTCTCCTCGGGATGACTGCCACCGCACTCGGACGCTCGATCTTTCGCGACCATATCCTGATTGGACGCGTCTCGGGAGTCTTCGTGGTGGTGATGGGGCTATTCGTGCTCTTCGGCTCCTTCTCCCGACTTCCCATACTCCTCACCGAAAAACGCTTTCACCCCAAGCTTTCGCAACTTGGCCCCTTCGCCGCTCCAATTGCCGGGGTAGCTTTCGGCTTCGGCTGGACACCGTGCATCGGGCCTATCTTGAGCTCGATCTTTGCTATCGCAGCCAACCAAAAGACGCTAGGCCAAGGTGCCGGACTGCTCGCAGTATATGCTGCTGGGCTCGGCGTGCCGTTTTTGGCGACCGGCCTGGCGTATTCGAAACTGAACAGCTCTTTCGCATTCTTGCGGCGCCATGGAGCCCAACTATCGGCAATTTCGGGGGTGGCTCTGGTTGGTTTTGGCCTCCTGCTCGCTTTTGACAGGTTCTCTATCGTTACCGTGGCGCTCAACGGCTTCTTCACCCGGGTAGGCCTTGCAAAGCTCATCTATCTCGGGTGACGGTCCCCGCCACGGACTTGAATCTCGTGATGCATCTATGTATGATGCAAGGGTCGTGGGAAGTTTTCGAAAGAGGCCAGATGTCTCAAAGGGTGAACATCTTCGAGACCTGTATCAATGGGGCGCTCTATCCCCGTACTACTCAGGCGAGTCGCGAAATCCTCGTGCGTCTCGGTTACGACGTACGCCTTCCCAAAGCGCAAGTTTGCTGCGGACAAATGCATTTCAATACCGGATACCCCGATGAGATCGATG
>JAKASN010000193.1 GCA_021819025.1 Actinomycetes bacterium
TCTCCTCTGAACAGGGTAACTTTGGTGCGCTCGGAGGGAGTCGAACCCCCAACCTTCTGATCCGTAGTCAGATGCTCTATCCATTGAGCTACGAGCGCAGCGGAGAATGATTCTAACCGGGCTCCGCCTCTTCCTGCGCCCGGAAGCTAACGAGTAGCGGAAACAAACCCCAAGTATCGACTCGTAGCACCCCTGGCCGATCTAGCAATGATTAACAAGTCAAGCGGCCAACAAGGCCGCTCAACAGGCGAATCAGAACTTAGTGCGTTGAGTCCAAGAAGCGTGGACTCAGTCGTACTCCGAGGACCGCTTCAATTTGGCTTGCAATGGCAAGCACGGATGCGTCGCTATATGGAGCACCAAAAAGCGTCATGCCGATCGGCAGTCCGCCGGCGGTGCCGATGGGAATGCTGATGGACGCAGATCCAGCCACAGCGGCAACGGAATATCCTGCGCCAGCTACCGAGTCGCCATTGATATGGTCCGTCAGCCAGGCTGGTGACATCGTCGGCACGCAGAGCAGGTCAACATTGCCCAAAGTAATCGCTTTCATGATGGCATTCTCTGCCCGTTGCAGGTTACTCGCGCGGGCGACATGATAAGACTTATCCATCTCCTTCGAGATTTGGATTGCGCTCTCGAAATGTTCCTGACCGAAGAATTCCAACTCCTCAGCGGCATGGACGCGGTTGAACTCGACAAGATCTTCGAGAGACGACGCCCCTTCAACCCCTCGCGAACCAAGATAAGAGTTCAAGTCGCGATACATTTCCCAGTGCAGTACGGTGAGCTCATCGCTCTCGCTGAGCGAGAAATCAGTATCCGTGGCGATGTCGATGGCATCCACGATTGCCACGCCAGCTTTGCGCAGTTCAACGATCGCCTCGGCAAAGACAGCATCAGCCTTGGTACTGTAGCCAAAGAAACCCTGGCGCGGAATGCCGAGCCGAAACGCCAGCCCGCGTTCACGCTCTTGGAGGTAGCAACTGTGCAGACCGCCGCGAAAGTACTTCTCGCTTCCACAACGATCCACAAGCGAATCGAATACCAACTCGACGTCGCCGATGTGGCGAGCGAAAATACCCACCGTGTCCTGCGAGTGCGCTATGGGAATTATCCCCGCGGTGGGAATGACCGAGAGCGTCGGCTTGAAGCCGATGACACCATTTAGCGCCGCTGGGCAGAGGACCGATCCATCAGTTTCGGTTCCGATGGAGATCGGTACGTAACCCGCAGCAACGGCCACGGCTGAGCCCGCGCTCGACCCACCAGGACTGCGATCCAAGGCGTAAGGATTCCTGCACTGCCCACCGAGCGCCGACCAGCCGCTCGATGATTGAATACCCCGCATGTTGGACCATTCCGAGAGGTTGGTCTTGCCGAGGATCGCAGCACCCAACGATTTCAAGGCCGAGACCACTGCGGCATCCGCCCTCGGAGATGAACCGGCAAGTGCAAGAGAGCCGGCGGTGGTGGGAAACTCAGCGGTATCTATGTTGTCTTTGACAAGAACCGTAACCCCCGACAGCGCAGCGTCGCCAATCGAGAGAGCGGTCTCGCCGGGATCCGCGATTCGCGCGAGAACCGCATGCAAACCGCGTTCTCCCGAATCGAAATCATCGATTTTCTGCAAGCTTGCTTCCACGAGTTCACCGTGGGAGATGGCACCCGATCTTAGTGCGTCTTTAGCTTTCAGCGCCGAGAGTGTAGATAAATCAGAGAAATCAGGCTCCACGCTAAATCACGCTACTCCCCCACGGCAGGCAACTTCCAGTTCCCGCAATGACGCAATCAAGGTGGGAGAACCCTGCCGCCGCAAGTATCGCCAAGTTCCTAGTTGAACTGCTCTCGCCAGTGCAGTGCGTCGATTCCTGCTTCTTTGATCTCGAGAGTACTCACCGGTACTGTCTCGATAATCTGGCGTAGTTGAAAATAGTCGTGTGCTGCCCCACGCATAAGTGAGCGGCGGTACGCCTTGAGTTCCTCGGGTATATCGTCGCCAAGATAGCCGAAGAGGCGAAGTGCAAAATTAACGTCATGAATCACCGGGGCGCGTGAATACAACGACGCGCGTTTGATGGCGACTGCTGCAATCACTGCAATGACGTCTTCACGGTGCTCGTCATGGCTAAGTTCGAGCTTGTCAATCGCAATGCGCGCCAACTTCAGAGCGTAGCCACTGTCAGGACCCGGGGTACCCAAAAACTTACCCTGCTCGACGGCGGACCCGCGCATCGCTCCCAATTCAGCGGGGCGATCAGGAACCCACCGCTGCGGAGTACTCAGCTCATCTGTCTCGCGAAGCCGCGATCCCGCTGCGACTGGAACGTAATCTGGCTGTGTCACATCGACCCCTTAATGGCTCTTTGATACCTAAAGGCTAGCCACTTCCAACACAAATCGCCAAAACATCGCGTCTTCAAGCCCACCTTTTGAAGAGGTGGCACGCTAGAGGCGCGAGACCCCGGAACTGCGCAACAGGCCAATCACAATAGAGTCCTCAAGCGCTTTCCAGGAAGCCTCGATAATGTTTGGCGAAACCCCAATCGTCGACCACGTGCCATCGCTGTCTGCGGAATCTATCAAAACCCTCACTTTGGCCCCTGAGCCACTCGAGGAGTCCAACACCCGCACTTTGAAGTCCGTCAAATGCATAATGGCGAGCTTTTCATAAGCCGGAGCAAGCGCTTTTCGAAGCGCCGCATCGAGGGCGTTCACGGGTCCATTTCCTTCTGCGGTAGCAATATGGCGCTCGCCATTCACCCAAAGCTTCACCGTGGCTTCGGTGGTCGGC
The DNA here is from genome assembly GCA_021819025.1 of Actinomycetes bacterium. Taxonomy (GTDB): domain Bacteria; phylum Actinomycetota; class Acidimicrobiia; order Acidimicrobiales; family Acidimicrobiaceae; genus Acidithrix. Next base: position 2,795 of record JAKASN010000193.1, read on the forward strand.
GAGTCACCATCACGAAGATCGTTGATGACCCGATAAGACTCGAACCTGAAAAACTCCTGCGACCAGCCAGTCGCCTCACGCATCAAGAGTTCCATGGAGCCATCGGCGGTTTCGAAGTGATATCCCTGATGCTCCAAAACTTTGAGATGGTCGAGAACGCCTGCGACCTCATCTCTGGAAAGTTCTACGCCAATCTCTTCGGCCTTTATGGCCACGGTGGATCGTCCTGCCATCTCAGAGATCACAAAGCGCGTGCCATTTCCCACCAGCTCGGGATCGATATGCTCATAGGCATCCTTGCGCCGCGCGATTGCACTGACGTGCAGCCCTGCCTTGTGAGTAAAGGCGGAGGTGCCGACGTAGGGCTTTTGAGGATCCGTGGCGATGTTGATCACTTCGGCGATGTGGCGCGAAACAGAGGAGATGAGCTTGATCCGCTCGCGAGGTATTGAGTCGACACCCATTTTCAAGCTGAGATTCGGAATCGCAACCGAGAGGTCGGTGTTGCCGGTTCGTTCCCCGTAACCATTGATGCATCCCTGCACGTGGGTCGCGCCTAGTTCCACCGAGATAAGGGCGTTGGCGGTGGCGCATCCCGAATCATTGTGAAAATGCACCCCTATTTGGGTATCTATCGCGCCTCGGACATCTCGGAGCACCCCAGCCACCTCGCCGGGAAGGGTTCCACCGTTGGTATCACATAGCACCAGAGTGGATGCTCCCCCAGCCTGTGCTGCGCGCAAAACCGCCATGGCATAATCTGGATTGTTCTTATATCCGTCAAAAAAATGCTCGGCATCAAAAAACACCCGGCGTCCTTGAGCCACCAGGTAGGCGACGGAGTCCTCGGCCATACGCAGTCCTTCATCAAGGCTGGTGCGCAGGGCTTCCTTGACGTGGTAGTCCCACGATTTAGCCACGATACACACCGCCTCAGTCTCGGCGTCGAGCAAGTGTGCCAAAGTCTCATCGGTTTCGGGGCGCCCATTGGGGCGCCGTGTAGACCCAAATGCCACCAAAGTGGCGGCCTCGAACTTTAACTCGCGAGGAGCGCGGCGAAAAAACTCTTCGTCTTTAGGATTCGCCCCAGGCCATCCCCCTTCAATAAATGCCACTCCGAGGCGATCGAGCTGTTCGGCAACGTGAAGTTTGTCGTCAACGGTGAGTGAAATGCCTTCCTGCTGGGATCCATCGCGCAAGGTGGTGTCATAGATCTCCACACTCCTTGGAAGCGCGTAGTCAATCTCAGCCGACATAGTCGAGCCAGTCCCGGTGCTTATCGCTTTGGCCATGCACCGCGGCAAAATAGCCTTGTTGGATCGCCTTGGTAAAGCTGCCAGGCTTGCCATCGCCCACCACTCGATCATCGACCGAAGTGGCCGGGGTGACTTCCGCGGCGGTGCCACACAAAAATATCTCGTCAGCAGTGTAAAGATCGGAACGGAGCAGATTGTCGGCTTCGACCGTGTAGCCAAGATCCGCAGCGAGCGCTACCACGCTCGACTGGGTAATTCCTTCGAGCGCACCTGCTGATGTTGGGGGGGTAATGACACGCCCTTTTCGAACCACGAAGAGGTTCTCTCCGGTGCACTCTGAAACGTAACCTTGTGGTGACAACAATATCGCTTCGTCATATCCCGCCTTCACTGCCTCAACTTTGGCCAGAGATGAATTCATGTACATGCCGGTTCCTTTGGCTGCCGGAGGAAGAGAGTTAGGGTTATGACGCACCCAGGAACTCACTTTGAGGCGAATCCCTTTGGCCATTCCCTCTTCTCCAAGGTACGTCCCCCATGGCCACGCTGCCACAGCGACGCTCGACTTGCAGGCAAGGGGATTGAGACCCATCTCACCGTATCCCATGAATACGATGGGGCGGATATAACACTCTTCGAGGTCGTTCTCGCGCACCACCGCCCGAATCGCTTCGGCGATGGTCTCCTTGGGATAGGGGATCTCCATCAAGAATATGTGGGCGGAGGCATAGAGACGGTCCACGTGATCGCGGAGGCGAAAGACCGCCGAGCCTTGCGGAGTCTTGTAGGCGCGAATACCTTCAAATACCCCGGAACCATAGTGGAGACCGTGGGTCAGCACGTGGACGTTAGCCTCGTGCCACGGAACCAGCTTCCCGTCCATCCAGATGACTTTGCTCTCTTCAATTGGCATTTGAAACCCTCTCTGCTATTGCGTCTCCAATTTGAGAAGTGGTGGCTCCCGTGGCAGGCGAGTAACTCGAAAGCGCGGAAAAGATCGTGCCGGCGGCCTCTTTCTCG
>JAKASN010000194.1 GCA_021819025.1 Actinomycetes bacterium
CTCCCAAGGCGCCACACTTACCGCAGAGGAGATCACAGCGAAGGGCGTTCCGAGCTATGCAATCGTCGTCGATCTCTCGAACCAAGGCGGCATCGAAATGCTTGCAGAGGCCGTCCTCGAGAAACACCGAGCCATTGACGTGCTTTTTTCCAACGCCGGCGTCTCCTTCGGCGGGGGCTTAGATACCGACGAGCAAGCATGGTCCGCTTCATGGGAGGTAAATCTCATGGCGCAAGTACGTCTCGCGAGATTGCTCTTGCCCGCGATGATCGCCAAAGGTGGCGGCTACATCGTGAATACGGCTTCAGCTGCTGGCCTTCTCACCAACCTCGGTGCGCTTTCTTATGCGGTAACCAAGCACGCCTCGGTGGCGCTCTCGGAGTGGATCGCCATTACGCACAAGAAGGACAATATCCGGGTCTCGGTACTTTGTCCCATGGGAGTGCGCACCAACATGCTCTTCCCTGCGTCTCCAGAGGTAGAACCTGCGGACAGACTTGCCCAAGCCGCGGTGCTGCAAGCTGGTGAGCTCCTTGAGCCAGATGAGGTCGCCAACATCGTTATGAGAGCCGTCAATGCGGAGGAGTTCCTAATACTTCCCCACGAAGAGGTGCGAAAGTTCTACAGCTTTCGCGCCAATGACACCGCCAAATGGATTAGCTCCATGGCCAAATACCAGGAAAGACTTACCGCCAAGTAGCCGTCCTCGGAGCTGGGGAAAAGCTCCATGTCAACGGTGTCGCGGCCAGCGTTCCTTGCCAGCGCCATACCAGCTAAGAGAATTCTCATCGTGGCGTCATCACTCCGCGTGGTCAGCCATCGAGAATTAACCACCAGAGCGCCGCTCAGTGGCAGATCGACGGAGGTTCCATGAAAGTCTCGAATCCCATCAAGGTTCTCGTTACCGCCGGAGGCGGACTCGGTGCAATCCTCGCACTGCACCAAGCCCAGACCTCGTTGCAGTCGTCCAATACCTCGTCGGTGGCTCCCCCTGACGTCACCGCTACAGCCAAAGCACGTGTCACTGGCCTCGAGGGAGCGATATCGAACCTTGCCAACCAGGAGAAGGCGGTCAAGGACCAGCTCTCGCAAACCTCGGCCGAACTCGCGCAGAAACAAGCCGAACTCGCCCAAGCCTCCAGCGCGGCCCTCCAGGCGGAAAACCAGGCTGCTGCAGCAGCGCTGCGCGCTGCGAGTTCATCCGCTGGCGCTGTGACTCAGTTCTCTAGCAACTCTTCTTCAGTGCTGTCCCCTCCCAAAGCGTCGGCAACCACCAAAGCCTCCAGTGCCACGAGTGGTGACGACTCATCCTCGGGTGGGGACAACTAGGCCAGCCATGGCCCAAGCAAAACGTCGCTCGTCCAAAGCGCGCAATACGGCTCGTCGTATCGTTCCATTTGCAATGATTGCACCCGGGGCGGCAGTCGGCACCTATGTGGCGGTGTCATTCGTCTCGAGCCCGAACCACCTCTACAATTCGTCCCAACTTGCAGCGGCCGCCGCTCGAGTCAGGGCCGCAAGAGCAGCTGAACAGTCATATCTCCAAGTGGTCAATTCCCTCAACGAGTCTGCTTCACAGCTTGCCGAGCTTGCCGCAAAGTCCGCTTCCGACCAGTCCGGCATTGGCCCCATCCAGAGCGGGATATCGTCGATCGCCGCTTCCAAACCACCAACGGCGACGTCAACTCGATCGTCGTACGGTCTTGGTCAGCCCTCCGCTTCAAGCGGGGCAAAAGTTGCATCCGGAGCGCCGATAGTGCCGATAGCCCAGGTGCCACTGTCGCAACCGCCCTCGGCAACTACGAGCGCCAGCATGCTCGCGGCAGGCTAGGTGCAAACCGTGGAAGCGGTCACGACGCAATGGCGGCACCCCGCGATGGGAACCGTATTCAATTTTCAGGTGCGTGGCGAGGTCCCTCAGGCCGATGCCCTGAGAGAGGCGACCCGAAAACTCCTCGAGGAGATGGAAAACTCCTGGAGCCGCTTCAGAGCTGACTCGGAGCTCTCCCAACTCAATGCCGCCGGCCGCCTTGATTACCCCTCAACGCTCTTTCAGTTGGCAATTTTTGAAGCTAGTAGTGCCTATCGCCTCACCCAGGGCCGATTCGATCCGCGCGTCAAGGCCGCCTTGACCAGGATCGGATACGAAAGGTCCTTCGCCGATATCGGCACTGGTAGTGAGCTAACCCCAGGCAATCCACCCGGTAATCTCACCGCGTTACCGAACTCGTTGGGAACTTTTAGGCCATACTACGACATCGACGAAAGAAAGATTGAGTGCTCCGCCGAGATCGATTTGGGCGGTATCGGCAAGGGATTAGCACTCAGGCTGCTCGATATGCATCTGCGCGCTTGTCTAGGGCAAAGCCATCTCATTGAAGCCGGTGGCGACATCATCACCCACCTTGCCACAGGCGATCACACCCCGTGGTTCATCGACATCGAAAGTCCTTTCGCCACCGAGAATCTTCCCATCCTCGTGCGCGTGGGAAGTGCCGCAATCGCTACCACTTCAACAAAGGTTCGCAACTGGAAATGCGGGGGCAGCGTCAAGCATCACATTATCGACCCAACAACCATGGACTCTGCAGAATCTGACCTTATCGCCGTGACGGTAATAGAGTCTGACTCCGCACGCGCCGAAGTTCTTTCGAAGTGGCTCTTTCTTCTCGGCCTCAAGGCAGCAACGGCTCTGGCCCGAGAGCGTTGCACCGCGGCTCTCTTGGTCGGGAAGGATTCGGGCATCGCCTATGGCCCCGCCTTGGTGCGCTATATGGAGATACAAGGGCCGACATACACCTCTGCCCAGCGCGCGGAACACTTTGACCAAGAGACGCCCTTCCCCCTGGTCTCAATCACCCCTTAAGAGCAGCATGTCAACTCCACCCCGCACCCGATCCCCTCACGCCAAACAAACCTTCCCTAAAGCATCGACACCTGGGGAATCCTCGCTCCCGCCTCAAGGGAGCGAGCAAGAAGCCGCCGACATAGACGACGCCCCTTCGGTGCTCTTCGCTCTTGGCGCTGGGTCAATTTCGGTAGTACTTGGCTTCTCTTTGGTCGATATCCTCGCCCGAAAAACCACCGCAACCTTGGCTCCCTGGGTGATCGCTCGTGGAACAGGACTCGCCCTGGTAGTGGTGACCACGGCCTTGGTCAGCGTGGGACTTTGGATCGCACATCCTATGCGCAACAAGACCAAGGGCATCTTCCATGCCATCACCCTCAATTCCGCCCACAAGAGTCTTGCAGGAGCGGGGATGGTACTCCTCTTTTTGCATATCAGCGCCATCGCCTCGGACAGCTTTGCAAAGGTGGGAGTGCTCGGAGCCTTCGTGCCTCTCGAGAGCCAATATCGGCCGATTCCCGTCGCGCTGGGAACCCTGGCCTTGTACTTGATGACGGTAGTGGGTTTCACTGCGTGGCTCAAAGTTCGCTTCAAACTCTTCAACTGGAAGATGGTGCACCGCTATGCCATCATCAGCTTCGCCTTGGTGATGATCCACGGCATCACCGTCGGCACCGATACGGTGGCGGTTGGTGCGCTCTATCTCGGGTCAGCAGTTATGGTGACGGCGCTCGCCATCACGCGTTACATGTCGGATCACCCCAAGAGTGCTCCCAAAGTAACCCGCGATTTGCCGTCAACAAGCTCTAATACCTCTGCGGATACGGCATCCCCTAAGGCCTAGAAAAGCTCGCGGATCTCCATCGCAGTCTCCTCGGGAGTGACGTCCACCATCAACTCCGCGTAGAGACGCTCGAAATAAGTGACGTCGGAGCGGTAAAACGCGTCCGGATTGGATCGAGCCACAATTCGAAAAAGCGGGTTCAGGCCAAACTCTGCCGACATTGGCCCCCCACCCGTTAGCGCAAAGTTGAAGCTCAGCAAGTTCCAAGCGGCGTAAGAGGCAAGAATCCTTGCCAGCCCAATGCTCAGGCTATCGATCTGCGCTTCGGAGAGAGCGACGACATCGTGGCTGTTTCGCACCACCGCCCACACCTCTCTGAATCCGCTGGGAGCCCAAGGCGTGAAAAAGTCGACCTCGCCGACGCTTCCAATAAAACGATCAGTGGCGCGCTCGGCTTCGACCAAATCCACGAGCAGGGAAGCGCCACCTTGCTCACGGTGTAGCCGGGCACGTTCGATAAGTTGGGCCTGGCGAGCGAGGGGTACGTAGTCATGTGAAGACTGCAGATGGGGGTGGATCAACGAGGAGCCCGACGGAGGCAAATAATTTGCATTGATGGAACTATAAGCCGCGGCAGGGTCAAAGGCACGGATATCGCGAGCATGCTCAACCATCGCACCGAGTGCATCACCAAGCAAACTCGCATCAAACTCTTCAATGGGCACGAAGTGACGAGTAGCATCGTAAATTCCCACCGCGGAATAGGTCGAATAGGCAAGAATATTTGGAACCACCAAAGCTTTGCCGCGGCGAATCTTGCCCTTGGGCACCATCTCCGTTGGGAAGGGAAAGGTAAAACGCTCTACGACCTCAGGGCAGAAAGGGCAAAAGCCTCCCGGCGCGACGAGCTCGGAAATGTCGCTCTTGCTGGCAGGCTGGAGTTTGGCACCCTGCACAAATCTCGTGCGCGTTCCGAAGATCGGGTCGATGCGCTGTACCAAGGGGATCTCCGTGAAGACTCCTCCGTTGGAGACATCGGGAACCCGACCGACGAGATTTGCTTGGGCAAAGACAAGTCCTTTAACTTCGCGTACCTGGTCCATTCTCTAAGTCACCCGTCCCTGTGCTTGGATCCTTCAGTGCCCCTCAGATTAGCGCTTATTGGGGTAGCCCCACCAAAAGTTGCAGCTCATTCGCTCTCGGGGGGTCACCAACTGCATTAGGTTGTGGTTATGCCACTGAGCAAGATCGAAGATTTAGGCAAGCTTCGGCGCTTGCTGGATGCGGTCCTGGTCATCGAGCGCGATCTCTCGCTGCGGGTGGTGCTCGAAACTCTCGTTCGCGAGAGCTGCGAACTTGTTTCAGCGCAATACGGCGCTCTCGGGGTGCTCGATAGCTCCGGTGGTTAGATCGG
>JAKASN010000195.1 GCA_021819025.1 Actinomycetes bacterium
CGCCGAGATCTAACTGGAGGTATTGAATCTCCAGTACCTCAAGAAGCGCCGAAGCCCAGGAAGCGAGAGCTGGCGCAAGACGCTCCGCGACACTGACATAGACCGGTACCCACACCAGGAGATGCTCGAACAAAAACGCCGCGCGCACCCGATCCAAAGCAGCTCGCTTGGTGGAATCCTCACGCGCATCGGCAATAGCGTCGATAAGAGAGGCGAGAAAGCCAAGCTGCGAAGAGAGCGACATGGGATCGGCGACCACGCCGATCCCGAGAGCGCCATAGAAGCCTTCGAGGCGATCTTGGGGATCTCCCCCGAGATGAGCGCCCGGAGTGAGATAGATGGAAGCTTCGGGCGCCAACTCCAGCACAAAGATCTCGGTATGTTCAGCTTCGGTAAAGTTCGTCAGGCCAAAGAGGTCTTTGACCGCCACGCTTGAGGCGGGGCTCTCTATCACCTCGGCACAGCCTCGAAGGACTTCGGCGTAATAGCGCTCTTTAGATACCAGTTTCGTCACCCCTAGCTTCGCACCACTCTGTCGTCCGCCGGCAGCTTGAACGCGTCGTTCGAGGGCTTGAGGGGACGCATCAGCCAGTGTGGACGGCGCTGTCCGTTGGGGGAGACCGCGAAGGCGCTGCGTGTGGTCTCAAGCCAACGCAGATAGACCTCGCGTGATCGAGCGGTATCTACATAGACTTCGCCGTGTACGTCGTCGGGGTGTGCCTTGGTAACACGGACGGCCTGATGCCAGCAGTGCATCCCGGTGATGGGATCTGGGTGCACCGGGAAGGTGAGGTTCTGATGCACTCCGACATCGCCCCACCAGATTCGCATCGTGTCGGGATCGGAAGTCTCATACGGCTTGACGCCCTCTTTGGGATCAAGGTGCCACTTGGACCCCTCGTGCTCTAAAGTTACCGTGCGCATCAGCTGTCGCTGACCATGATCGGCGAGCTTCCAGCGCCCCATGTGGTGGGAGCAGGCAACTACACCGGGGCGGATTCCCTCGGTGATCCACGGTTTAACCACGAAGTAGCCAATTTCGGTCTCCACTCGGGCCAAAGAATTCTCATCAAGTCCCAATCGCTTCGCATCGCTGGGATGGAGCCAGAGGGGATTGGTATGGGCAATCTCGTCGAGCCATTTCGAGTTCGCGCTGCGCGTGTGGATCTGCACGGGTAGGCGAAACGTCGAGATGAGTACCATCTCTTCCGGTTGGAGGAGATCGGGGTGCACGTGGCTCTTGATATAACCGGGAATGGCGTGTTCAGGCCAGCCCCAGTTCGCGAGAGTGGAGGAGTAGAACTCCAACTTTCCGCTCGGAGTGGGAAATCCTTTGAGAAGCTCGCCGTCGATGTTCACCCCAATCGGCCGTCGACCTTGGGCATCGGTATCGGGGTCGCCCATCGGGACGATGTTTTGCGCGGCTGGCTTGGGGATAGGTGAATAAACTCTCCCATTTGACGGGTCGACTACCGCTCCGGCAAGCTCGGCTTCTCCAAGTTGGGTTTCGTGGATTTTCCCCACGTGGTGGCTGATCTCAAACGCCCCTTTGCGCCGCATGTAGGCCAAAGGCGTGAGGCCCTCGGCCGCGGCGGCTTCGGGAAGTCCCGGTACGGAATTATCGAAGATGTAGCCGTAGTATTCGTCCACAGTCATCTTGGCATCGGGGTTGCCCGGAGACTGGTAGTACTTGCGGATCCCCATGGAGCCGTCGGGGTCGATGCGCCAGGAGAGATCGATCCAGAACTCGTTCTCTTCCCATACCTCCCCGGGGTTGATCTCTCGGCTGTCGGAGACTTGGCGCCCATCCAGGCCCGCCTTAGTGCGCAGCACCGGTTGTCTAAAGGCGATCCACTGGCCGTCATACTGTTCATAAGAGGTGAGGTCATGTCGCTCCGAAGAATGCCCCATCGGCAGCACGTAATCGGCAAAATAGGCCGACTCATTCCATGTCGGGGTGAGCGCGACATAACAACCCACCATCGATTCGTCGCTCAGGGCCTCGATCCAGGTCATTCCGTCTGGGTTGGTCCACACCGGATTGTAAACACGCGAGAAGTAGACCTCGAGTTTGCCACGGCGCTCTTTGAGGAAGTGCGGTAACAAAAAGGAGAGCTCGTTCATCGCAAGTGGATACTCCAGCGGCCAGGAGAGCTCGTTCCACTTAGTGGGGTGCGGCGGGACGTGGATCGGCCGTGGCACGAACTTGTTCCAGGCATTCGGGAAGGTGCCTCCCTCAGTGGCAATTGCTCCGAGCAGAGCATTGAGCAAAAGGAGAGTGCGCGATACCTGCCACCCCCCGAGGTTCCCGGCACTAGCCGACCTCCAGGTATGTGCGGAAAGCGCGGTACCCGCGCCAGCGACAACTTTGGCCACCTCGGCTAAGACCTCCGGTGCGACTCCGGACTCCGCTGCCGCGTATTCAAAGGTAAACTCTGCATAGATCTCCGCCAGCGCCGTCTCGAACTGCTCAAAGGTAGCACCGCTCACCCCTTGGGCCGCCTCCATGAACTCTTCCCAGTTCCACCAGCGCCTGACAAATTCGCGATTGTAGCTCTTGGAAGTGATGAGATAGTTGGCAATCGCCAAGTTGATGGCCGCCTCGCTGCCCGGTTGGGGAGCGAGCCAGTAATCGGCGTGCGTAGCGGTATTGGAAAGTCTTGTGTCGAGCACGATCAACTTCGCGCCATTGGCGCGGGCCTCAGTAATTCTCTGGGCATGGGGATTAAAGTAGTGCCCGGTCTCAAGGTGGGCCGAAATGAGATAGATCACCTTGGCATTGGCAAAGTCGGCACTCGGCCTGTCGATGCCCGTCCAGTAGTGCCAGCCAGCTCGTCCATTCGAAGAGCACACATTGGTATGAGAATTGTGGCCGTCTACTCCCCAGGAAGCCAAGACCCGTTCGGTAAAGCCATCTTCGCCTGGGCGGCCGATGTGGCAGACGATCTCGTCGGTGCGACCATCTCCTATCGCGCCGCGCACTCGCGAAGCGATGTCCTCGAGCGCCTCCTCCCAAGAAACCCGCACCCACTTACCAGCGCCTCGGGGACCTTGGCGCTTGAGCGGGTAAAGAATGCGGTCGGGATCCTGCACTTGGTTGAGAGTTGCCGGTCCCTTGGCGCAATTGCGGCCCCGCGATCCAGGGTGAAGAGGATTACCTTCGAACTTTCGCACCGTGTTGGTGTCGTTGTCGACATATGCCAAAAGACCACAGGCTGATTCGCAGTTAAAGCAGGTCGTCGGGATGAGCGAGTAGCTGTGCTCCTTGCGCTCGGGCCAAGCCTTGGAGTCCAGTTCCGTCCAGTTCGTCCAACGCTCAATGGGCGGATAGGCCATCAGGGGACCACGCGACGCCCCTTGATAGAAAGTCTCCCCGCGCTCTTCTGCGGCTTTGCGAAGTCCCAGGAGCTTCTCGCCCAAGCTTGCGGCGCTCTTATTTGATCTTGCCATGAGTAATTCCCCGTCTTATAAAAATCTGTCTTGGTGCTCAGGCGAGCGGGACCAATTGGGCGGATCGGACGTAGCTGTGTTCGTAGGCGAGGAGACCCGCAAATGAGATCGCCACCGCGACATCCGCATTCACCAGCGCACCGATCCCGACAAGGATGCCCGCACAACCGAGCCAGAACCATCCCGCCATCGATCCCCGCGTCATCTCCCAGATCGCGAGTTTGGCGTGGGCACTGGGATGACCGGTCACAAGCTCCGCGGCGACAACCACGCTGTGGGTCACCACCAGCGCGACAAAAACCGACACCGCAAATGAAGAGAGCGACGCGGGGATCTGCGAACGCATCAGAACCAGCGTCCCCACCCCCAGCAGCGAAGCCTGTACTAAAAGCTGTGGCAAGAGCAGGGGACTCTGCCAGAGGTCACGCGCCTTGGACTGCGAAAAGAGAAACGCGGTGTAGATGGCGGTGGCGATTCCTAGCGGAATACCGGCATATGCCACTGCCTGGATGGCACTGGTATTGTTGAGCAGGCCGAACAACAAACTCAGCGCGAGAGCGGCACCGTAGGCACTGATGATAAATCCTCCGCGAACTAGCCAGCTCTTGGGTTGGGGCTTGAGGAGGATCAAGTAAAAACGTTCCGGGTGCTTGAGGTCAGCAATGAGAAGCACACCGGTAAGTGCCAACGCCGCCAGGGAAATCACCGGCGCGGTGATACGAACCAGCGTGGAGGCCAGTGAAAGCTTGCCTAGAAGCGCAAGGAGAACGACTACCGGATAGACACCTGCGGAAATACCCTTGGTCCAGGTATAGAGGCTCACCTTCCAGCCCCAGGGCACGGTATGGGCCATGTCATAGGAGAGCATCGCTGCCGCGGAAGAGTTGGCATGGGCTCCAGCGGGTGTGCCGGAGTTGGTTATCTTGGGACCGCTGATCATTTCTGACCACATAAAGGTCGAACCAGCCGGTCGGCGCGCAGCAAGGGGATCCAAAGTAGCTTGATGTGCGCCTTTGTAAAAGACCGAAGGCGAAGTCGCCTTCTCTGGCTTGCGCACGGAAACGGCTTCGCGATTGATCACTTTTGCCGCGCGCGAAGAGGCGTCGTTCAAATCTCCGATAAAGATCGCCTCGGTAGGGCAAACAACCACACACGCAGGTTCGAGGCCCACGTCGAGACGGTGCGCACAGAAGTTACACTTCTCCGCGGAGTGATCGTCGGGATTGATGAAGATGGCGTCGTAAGGACACGCTGCCATGCAGGCCTTGCACCCGATGCAGATGCTCTTATCGAAGTCGACAATGCCATCGGGGCGCTGGTACATCGCCGCTGTGGGACACGCGGCGACACAAGGCGGATTCTCGCACTGGTTGCACCTCGTCACTTGAAAGGCACGTCGTACGTTCGGGAAGGTCCCCACGTCGACGGATTTCACATAAGTGCGAGTCACCCCCACGGGAACTTCATTCTCGCTCTTGCAAGCAGTGGTGCATGCGTGACAGCCGATGCACTTGGTCTGGTCGAGAACTTTTACCCAGCGCTCCGAGTTGCGCCCGCGGATCTGTACCGGATGCGCGACCCCGGGA
>JAKASN010000196.1 GCA_021819025.1 Actinomycetes bacterium
CCCCCGCCCGCTTTATCGACGAGCTGCAGAGCCATCTCAACTCCGTATGAATCGGACTCATCCATGATGAGCTTGCCGTCGCGTGCAAGATTATAAGAGGCATCGAGTTTTTGCGGGGCGGCTGGATCTGGAATCTGCTTCACGCAGACGGCAATTTTCATTTCAACATCTTCCCTCAATGTAGAGTCAAATACAAAATCGTTTAGATTTTCGCACCGAGAACCGAGAGTGCCAAATCGATCCGATTGGTAATAATGCCATCCACCCCAAACTCCGCGAGCTCAAGAATCCGATCTGCACTATCCACCGTCCATGTCACCACACCGAGGCCAAGTTCGTGAGCTTCGCTGACGCCACCTGGATCGACCCCCGAGTGATGAGGCAGCACATAGTTAGCCCCGAGCGAAATCGCCGTGTGACACCGAGACGTCAGGTCGGAGCCGATGGTTCCCAAGAGGCCTAGGGCCACTTCGGGGGCGAGTCCGGAAAACACCTCGAGTGCGCGTTCAGAAAAGCTCGTTACGAATATCGTGGCGCTACCATGGTAGTCATTGAGAAATCGCGCGAGTAGGCGCGAAGTTAGCTCAGATGGTACCCAGCCGATTTCCTTGGGGTCGCTCTTGATCTCAATGTCAACTACTTGTCCCGCGAGGACCTCAAGAGCTTCCTCAAGCCGGATTAAGTTCCCCTGGGTAGCCGTAAAAAGCCTATCAAAAGTATGCTCGGCAATGGCTCCAAAGTCTTTCACCACTGGGTCGTGAACTACCGCCAAAACGCCGTCCGACGTTGCTCTGACATCTAGCTCTGCTCCGTCGCCGCCCATTGGCTTGACGTTTAAAAATGCATCGAGGGAATTATCGATCCGTCCATACGACGCGCCGCGGTGCCCCAATATCATGGGGCGATTCTTGCTGCTAACCATTCCTGCTCTCTAAGTGGTATTGCCCTGGACTCTCGTCTACCGGAACTTCGATCTTGATCGCTGCGCCAGGACCGGATCCAAACGCGATCTTCCCTTCGAGCTGGGAAGTAATCAAACTCTTTACGATAGACAGACCCAACGAAGTGATGTCGTTGGGGTCAAACCCCTCGCCAAAGCCAACGCCCGTATCTCGGACCTCTATCGCAAGCTTGCTCGAATTTCTTGCTAGGCGCACCATGATCCTGCCTGTCCTCTCACCTAATCCCTCAGTGCGCGCCGAAAATGCGTGCTCAATCGAGTTCTGAATCAACTCGGCCAGAGCAAGTGCCAGTGGCGTCGCTATCGAAGCATCCAGCTCGCCCGGAGATCCAGTAACCTCAATCTCCAAATGTAGATCCGGTGGAACAGACTCGTGGGCCAACTGGATAATTGCCGACACCACCTCTTGAAAGTCGACCTCGTCGCCGACTTCGCGAGAAAGTATCTCATGCACCAGAGCCATGGCACGGATCCGGCGCTCGGCCTCCATCAAAGCTTCCTTGCCAACTTCGGAGTCTAGCCGACGTATCTGAAGACGCAAAAGCGAGGATATCGTCTGAAGATTATTCTTGACGCGGTGGTGAACCTCTCGAATGGTGGCATCCTTGGAAAGCAGGAGCCGATCACGGCGTCGCAGTTCGGTAATGTCGCGCACCAGCACCATGGCGCCGGAATATGCATTTTGATCTAGGAGCGGAATCGCCTGAAACATTATCGTGGAGTCCGGTCTGCGCTCTACTTCTTCCACCACCGGACTCAGGGTCGCTTGGGCCCTCGTCACTGCGGTAATATCGAGTCCGAGCTCTTCAAAGGGGTCACCGACTCGCGCGACGTGACGCCCCAAGCGATGTAGCGCAGATGCGGCGTTTGGACTCATGAAGGTAATGCGGCCCTCGGAATCGAGAACCATCACGCCATCGCCTACCCTGGGAGCTTCAGCAGGGTCGTCAGCATCAAATGGGAAGTCTCCGTGGGTGATCATGTTGGCGAATCGCTCGAAAAGCGAGACGTATACTCTCTCAAGCTCACCGCGCACCCGCTTGGCGTTGAGTTCGTACTCACGCACCATGGCGGCGATAAGGCGGTTCCCACGTCGCACCGGAATGCAGAACGAGACGCGGTGCTCTTCGGCGTGCATCATGCGGCTTTCTTTGAAGGCGATATGACCCGAAGACATGCATTGGGTAATTCCAGGCACCGAGGATGCGCTCACCACGGTACTTACAAGGTCGCGCGGATAGAGAGTTCGCGATGTCGCCGGGCGAACCTGGGCGACGACCATGTAATTTAGCTCGGTAGCCCCGAGGCTATCGGTGCGAGGTTCATAGCGGGTGGGAACGTAGAGAATCAGATCAGAGAAGCAAAGATCGGCAAGCATCCCCCAACTTGCAGTGAGCTTTTGAAGATGTTCCGCATCATCGGGATCTACGCCGGCTTTGCGCACCAGCGCCGCCAAAGTAGTCAACTTAAGCTCCGGGTCGTGTCAATGTTGACGCAAGCGAGAGCCGCGGCGCGATCACACCGATGGGACAACTGGTGTCAACTTCTTTCGTCTCTTGGAGAAGGTTGCTAAGGAATGGTACCCCGCAGCGACGACATAACTACGCAACTCTTCAGATTTGAAAGAGACCCCGCTAAGAGAGTGCGCATCCGATGCGGTAGTGATCTCAACACCGTAGGCAGCGAACTTATCAAGCAGATAAGGAGCTGGATACACCTCGCCGATGGGCTTTCGCCAACCGGCGCTGGAGACCTCGGCAACCATGCCACAGTCCCGAGCAGCTTCGGCCATGCGATCAAAGTACTCTTCGGGGACCGCCGGGAGATGCCCCGCCACTTTGATGAGGTCGGGGTGAGCCAGCACATCGACGCTTTGAGTTGCGGCAAGTTCTTCAAGTGCGCGCGTGTAACCCTCCCATGCCCCCTCGGTGCCAATCTCGCTCCATCTTGACTGCACAAAGGAGTCATCAACGTGGTCAAAGGGCCAATCGGCAATCCAATGCACCGAGCCAAGGAGTACGTCGAGGGGGTAGCCGCGGAGGAGATCCGAAACCAGGTCCATTTCACCCTCGTAGTAGTCGACTTCCAGACCGACGACAACCGGCAACCCCGCAGCCTTGGCCGCATGCGCCACCTCGACGTATTTGTCAAGATCTGCCGTCGAGTTGTTCCTCCAATAGGTCTCCATCAATGCTCGCATGGGAGTCTCGGGGTAGCGCTGGAAAAAATTGCCGAGCACTTTGCCTACTTGGGCAAAGCGGTAGAGATGCTCGGTAACGGCAATCTCGACGACACCTTCCGAGGCGGCAGCCTCGACATATCCCGCCAGGTACTCCACCGTGGGCTCGACATCAGCCTGGCCATGGGGCCAAAGATGAAGGTGGTAATCGATCACGCGTCACGCCTCGCTAAGGAAATTTAACCGGGTCTAGGTTATATCCTATTCGAGCAAGCGCGCCGAGGTCTGCGACGTCGGTCTCAAGATAGGGGGCGCGGACAACCTTGGCTCGGTCGATCGACAAGGTAGCCAGAAGCGACTTCTCTTCTGCGTAAAGTCCCGCAAAATCGAGATACGTCTGCCCGATTTCACTGAGAACAGAGCTGAGCACTTTGCTGTCGGCACCTTTAAATTTGCCTTGCGCAGTCTTGGCGGGATCCGCAACAAAGCTCCGCGCGGCTTGGATGGCGAGAGGATCGTTGAGGAAGTCCGGCAAACTGCGATTCACCACCAGAGCACCGAGATTCAAGCTGCGGTCCTTGAGCGCCCCGAGAAAGTACTCCGCCTCGCGCATCGGCACATACTCCGGCGACGCCACGACTAAAAAGGCGCACGCATCTGAACGCAAAAGGCCTGAAACGGCATTTGCCCTATTGATAAAGCCCTCGTACATTGATTGAAAGAGCATAAAGAATTCCGCCACTTCGGCCAAGAACTGCGATCCCAAGATTCGATCGGCCACCTGGTAGAAGGGCTTAAAGGCGGTGGAGACCAATCTGGAACGGTATGGTGCGGTAATCCAGCGCAGCAATTTCGAGGAAAAAAAGTCCGCCATGCGCTCGGGCGCGTCCAAAAAATCAATGGCGTTACGACTGGGAGGGGTATCCACGACGATCAAGTCAAACTCGCCACGGTTGTAAATATCATAGAGCGATTCCATCGCAATGTAATCGTGGCTCTGAACAAAGCGCGACGAGATATTGGCGTAGATGGGATTGGCGAGTATCTCCTGTCGAACCCGCATGTTGGGGGCGTACCTCGACACCAGCTCGTCCCAAGAGGCTTTGGTGTCAAGCATCGCCGCGTAAAGCTCACCGTGGGCACCTTGGTGTGCCATCGCAGTTAGGTCAACCTTGGTGACGACATTGCCAAAGTTCGCCATGCCCATTGCATCCGCGAGCCGACGCGCGGGGTCCACGGTGAGAACTAGCACCTTGCGACGAGTCTCCAGAGCCGCTAGAAGCCCCACTGCCGCCGCAGTCGTGGTCTTGCCAACTCCGCCGGCTCCTGCGGTCACGAGAATCGACTTCTCGTGCAAGAGGCGCTCGATAACTTTGGCCGTCACGAGCCACTCATCTCGTCGGCCAAAGCTTCTGCAATCTCTGCGGTGAGCTTGAGTCCTGTCTCAGAGCCCATAAAGAACGGCACAAAGACGGTGGCAAATTCATCGTTAGCCTCAGATAGGAAGTTACGAGTCTGTTCGCTACGCGATGAACGCAAGTTGGTGGCAAAACGTGACGCTGAAATTAGAGCGTCTGCCCCACCGTTGGCAAGGGCGACGAAATCGTCCACGTACTTGCCAGCTTCAACCTCGGCGAAAATGGCCGCCTCACCCGCCGCGAAAGGCTCACCGAGCACCTTGTTCACCACGCACATCTCAACCGCGATGGAGGTTTCAGAGCGAAGTCGCTCAATAAGCTCCAAGGACTCAGCCACTGGCGTCTCCTCAGGCGTCAAAACCAGCACCAGAGACGTGGTCCTGGGATCAGAAAGTATCTCTTCCATCCAAGCGGTCTGCTCCTTGACGATTCCCAGTTTGAAGAGCTCCGAGATTCCAGATCGG
>JAKASN010000197.1 GCA_021819025.1 Actinomycetes bacterium
CCTGCTCCCACGACAATTGCGCTGTCGGCTTCGCCTCGCACTATCTTCCTAAGCGCCTCCGCGTCAGGTACCGAACGT
Source organism: Actinomycetes bacterium (assembly GCA_021819025.1). Classification (GTDB taxonomy): domain Bacteria; phylum Actinomycetota; class Acidimicrobiia; order Acidimicrobiales; family Acidimicrobiaceae; genus Acidithrix. The sequence continues at coordinate 79 of JAKASN010000197.1, forward strand.
AAGGTCTTTACCGCAGGATCATCTATCCCTTCAATCTCGGGGAGATGTGGTAGCGCTCCGGTGGCGAGGACCAGCTTGTCGTAGCTCTCCCAGTAGCTCTCATCGCTTTTCAAGTCACGAACCTTTACCCGCCGCGCCTCGGGGTCGATCTCGGTCACCTCGGTGGACACACGGACGTCTAAGTTAAGGGACTCGCGTAGTGAGCGTGGCGTCTGAAGTAGAAGTGAGCTTTTTTGGGTGATCTCGCCGCTGACAAAATAGGGCAGTCCGCAATTCGCATAAGACACGTACTTGTCGCGCTCAAAGACGATGATCTCGGCGTGCGCCGATAGGCGACGTGCCCGGGCCGCAAAGCTCATTCCTCCGGCCACTCCTCCAACTACAACTACTTTTTGTTCTCTATCAAATTTCATATTGCCAACCTATACCCCATAGGGTATCTATGATAAGGTCTTAAGGCCTATCAGCCCAGGTGGGATAGCGCGGTTGTTCTCAAAACGAAACTCTGGCGGATTGATATCTCGTAGACATTGGTGACGGCGAGCGCCTCGCACCCTGGTGCCTGTACCCCCTGAAGACTCCGGCAAGCAATGGCGACGCAAAGCGATTAATTTCTCGCGATTTTTCCCAACGCGCCAGGCCAAGCACCGCTAGCCTTCAAGGCGGAGGACAAAGTTCGTGCAAGACAGCAACCTCGCCCGTGACGCACAAAGCGCCCATTGGAGAGAGACATATCGACTCAACCCGGATATGTACGGTATCGATCCTAGCGAAGCAGGCCGGGCTGCAATAGAGACCTTTATGAGCTTGGGGCTTCGCAACGTCCTAGAGCTAGGCGCAGGGCAAGGGCGAGACACTTTAGCCTTTTTGCAGGCCGGGCTTCGGGTTACCGCCCTTGATTATAGTGCTGATGCCCTTGCGGCGATAGATGACAAGGCGGCCCAACTTGGCCGAGACGAACAATTGCACACCATCGTGCACGATGTGCGCCTAGCTCTGCCTCTCGAGGACAGTTCCGTGGATGCCGCCTACTCCCACATGCTATTTAATATGGCCCTCACCAAGGTAGAACTCACCTTCTTGGCCAACGAGGTGCGCCGCGTGCTTCGACCAGGAGGGATCCACATCTACACGGTGCGCCACGTCGGAGACGCCCATTTTGGCCAAGGGATCCCGCGCGGCGAGCAAATGTGGGAAAATGGCGGTTTCATCGTGCACTTCTTCTCCAGTGAGACCGTGCGAGACCTTTCGGAAGGCTTCAGCCAAGCCGAGGTGGCCGCTTTTGAAGAGGGTACCTTACCGCGCAAGCTCTGGAGAATTACCCAGCAAAAACTCTGAGGCGCTCGACGAAACCCGCTCGTTGGCCGCGAACACAAGTCGGTACTTCAGCTTTTAGCGGGGTTGGGTACGCAATTTCTGATGCGGCCCTGCTCAGGGACAGCCACGTCGCCCGCGCTCGATGTCGGCCCGCGTCGCGGCCAGGAATGCCCCAGCGTCTCGTTTCATGCGATAGGTGGTAGGCAGGGCTGCCCGCCAGAGACTATCGGCCCGTCAGCGGGCCTACCAGCGCCCCGACGGCAGTTTCCGAGTGCTGTCCCAGGAACTGCGGGAACGCGTCACGGCCACGGGCTCTACGATACCGCGGTGGCAACTATGTGGCACGGAGCCTCATCGAGAACAAAAGAGGGGCTCTTTCGAGCCCCTCTGTGAGTCTATGGTCTGGAGTGTCTTTGGAGCGGACGACGGGATTCGAACCCGCGACCCTCACCTTGGCAAGGTGATGCTCTACCAGCTGAGCCACGTCCGCATTTGGCTAGACCCAGTATATTGCCCCTACCGGGGTCGCTAATCGGCTTGGGCGCATTGTGAGGAGAAATTCTTTTCCTTTCACCCGGGGAAAGAGTTATTCACGCCCGAGTTGTCCCTCAACGCGATCCAAGGAATTTTCAATTGCAGAAATGAATAACTCCACGTCACCGGCGAGGTGTGTTTCACCGACTACTCCGATCATGAGCGAATTGTGATAACTCACTGCAGTCAGGTTGATACCCGTGGAGTCCGCGAGAGGAGCAAAGGGAATTATCTCCAACAGTTCCGAACCGGCAAAATAGAGGGGGAAGTCAGTGCCTCTGACGCTCGAAACCAGGATGTTGAAGGCAGGCGGCAGGAAGTCGAATGCCCGGCTTTGATAGAGTGCGCGCGAGAGTGCCCAGGTAAGCAGAGGAGGAACGTACTCGATTAAGTGCACAATCTCCTCCAGCTTGGCGCTGCGGTGAAACTTCTTGGCTGCACCGGTGGCGCGAGAGATAGAACTTATCCGCTCTCTCACGTCAGGAAGGGAATTTCCCAGCGAGACAAACAACGAGGAAATTTGATTAGATCCCGACACCGCATCGCGTCGCGGATTCGCCATAGGCATCATGGCGACAAGATCCTCTCCGCCCGGCCATCCCTTGGCTCCCAAATAGTCATCTAGTGCGAATGAGACAACGACTAAAACAAGGTCGTTTACGGTAATGTGAGCTTGGCGGGCGATTTCCTTCACGCGTGGCAGAGATATTGCGGTCCACGCCAGGGATCGATCCTTGTCAAGGGCACCATTAATTGGAGTACGTGGCGCGACAAAGAGCGGCCTTAGCAGCTTGGAGTTGTCGTCGGCGGCATTGAAGCTGAGCCAGTCGGCAACGAACTCCATCATGCGCAAGGCATCCTTGGGTGCGCGCAACACTTTAGAGAAGATGGAATTGCCCATGGCCCTCACCACTGCGTCGAAGTCGGGAGGGGTGTGCGTGGGTGACGCCTTGGTCCCGCCCCAGAATTCAGTTGCCTCGGGCTCGAGGTCAAACAAGCTCGCGAGTACCTCGATGCCTGCGACTCCGTCGATCAAGGTGTGATGAAGCTTACATACCACCGCAAAGCGTCCGTCGTCAAGTTCAGGAACCAGGAGAAGTTCCCAGAGAGGACGGGTCTTATCAATCGGCTCGGAGATGAAGGAGGATGCGGTGTCGATCAGTTGCGACCGCGTCATGGGCCCCTCGCTGAGAGCTCCTTTCACGTGGTTGGCGATATCGAAGCTAGCATCAGCAACCCAATAAGGCTCGGCTAGGCCCAACGGGACCTCGGCAATGCGATCGCGAAAGTGGTCCATTACGTCGATGCGCTCAAGAATCCTCGACTGAGCTGCTGCAAGGCGATCCGATGCAGCTACTGTCCCCCCGTCAAAGACAAGGAGTACCCCAATGTGAAGGTGCATACCCGGAGAGTCGAAATAGTAGAATCCGGTGTCCAACCCTGTCAATTTCTCCATTATGACTCCGGATCTCGAAATAGCTGCGGGGTGCTTATCACTCCAGGACTCCATCGTGGCATTGCGGCAGTGACTCTACAAATCAACCAAATAAAACACGGATTCCCATCAATCGTGGTGGTCTCATCGCCACCTTGAATCTATCCCAAGTCGCGGCGCTCGATTGGGCATCAAATCCGCAAGAGCAGCTAAGTAGCGAGTGAACCGAGCCCAGTTGAGCCAAATCCCCCCGCGCCTCGATCGCTGCGCGAAAGCGAGGCTGCTTCGGAAAAAGAGACCGTGGGGATGGCCATCAAAAGTAGCTGGGCAATCCGATCGCCGCTCTTGACGCTGTAAGAAGTTGTCGCATCGGAGTTAAAGAGCGCCACGATAATCTCCCCACGGTAACCAGAGTCAATCAAGCCAGGCGAATTGGCAAGAGTGATTCCATGTTTGGTTGCCAATCCCGAGCGAGGCAGGACTAGACCGGCATACCCTGATGGAATCTCCAACGCGAGACCAGTACCGACCCTAGCACGACCCAAAGGCGCTATATCGACATCGACACAAGCGACGAGATCACAAGCGGCATCCCCAGGGTGGGCATAACACGGTACTTGTGCGACGTCGTTCAAGCGTGTGAAGAGAATTTCAAGCAAGCGGAGGCCTCCAACAATTGGGATCTTCTATTTTACCGCGACGCGTCGAGAGGCCGTGGCCAAGCCCGGTATCGACGTTGAATCTAGGCGCGGTAAGCTTCTCGGATCGCACCCAGAGGATTCCCGTCGCTCTTATGAAACGGGACAAAATCCGAAGACTTTCCCGCGAGCTGACGAAGGCGGTGCTGAAACCCCCAGATGGTGCAAAGCGCCATTGCTTCTTTGACGATGTCAGAAGACATTTTCGAGACACCCTCGGTGCGCTGATTGAAGACGATCGGCACTTCAGTGATCACCGCCTTGCGCAGCGCAGCTCGGAATACCATCTCAATTTGAAAACCGTATCCGTCCGCGCTGACACTTTCGAGTTCAATGGCGTTGAGAAGCGATGGCCGAAAGGCGCGGAACCCCGAGGTAGCGTCCTTAACACCCAAACCGAGTACCAGCCTGGCATAAGTATTGCCACCTTTGGAGAGCGCGAGGCGACTCGGCGTGAGTCCCGGGGAAGTTCCCCCAGGAACATAACGCGACCCAATCGCGAGGTCAGCACCAGCGTCGAGAGCCCCGAGGAGCTCGATGATCGCTTCAGGCTCGTGAGAAAGATCCGCATCCATCTCAACCAGCGCGGTGGCCCCACGATGAATGCCCTCGGTGAATCCCGCACGATATGCCGAACCGAGGCCAGATTTCTTGGGCCGCAGCAGAAGCTCGACTCGATCCTCCAGCGTGGCGATCGACTTCACCACGTCGGCGGTGCCATCCGGTGAGGAATCATCGATGACCAGGATCTTCGCCGCAGGAACCGCTTGGACGATTCGCGAGATCGCCTGGGCAATATTGGGCGCTTCGTTGAAGGTCGGAATCACCACCCAGGGCATCGAACTCGGTTTGGTTGCGCTCATGCTTCTCCTTTGCACCTAAAGCTTACCCATTGCATGGTTAGACTGCCTTTTGTGCTTGTTTGGATTGACTTAGAAATGA
>JAKASN010000198.1 GCA_021819025.1 Actinomycetes bacterium
GTGAGCACAACTTTGTCGCCCGCCTTTAGATAGTTTCGTCCCAGAGAATGCGCAACGAGATTCAGCGACTCCGTGGCATTTTTGGTAAAGACGATTTCTTGGCTTGGGTGCGGTGCTGCAATAAAATTTCCGATTTTGCTCCGCGCCTCTTCGTACTCCCGCGTCGCCTCCTCGGCAACGGCGTAGACCCCGCGGTGGACGTTGGCATGGGTGGTGGTGTAGTAGCGATCCATGGCGTCGAGTACTTGGCGGGGACGCTGCGATGAAGCCGCGGAGTCCAAAAAGTTCAGAGGTTTGATTCCCTGATTGGCAAAGAAGGGGAAGTCGGCCTTGATCGCTTCAACGTCTAATGAAGCCACTTCGGCATGGGCTTTTTCGGCCTCTGAATATGCTGCTACAGCTTCCATCCGTCGTAGCCCTCCTTCTCGAGTTTTTCAACCAACTCGATCGTTCCGCTTTCGGCAATTTTTCCATCGATTAATACATGCACTCGATCTGGCTTGATCTCGTCGAGTATCCGTTGGTAGTGGGTGATAAGCAATACTGAAAGGTCGGGGCGGATCGAGCGTACTTCGTTGATGCCGCGCGATACCACCCGCAAAGCGTCGATGTCAAGCCCAGAGTCGGTCTCGTCCAAGATGGCAAAGTCAGGCTCTAACATGGCGAGTTGGAGCACCTCGTTGCGCTTTTTCTCCCCGCCCGAGAAGCCCTCGTTGAGGTAGCGTTCGGCGAAAGAAGGATCCATACCAAGGCGCGCCATCCAATCAAGCATCGAGAAGCGCACTTCAAGTGCGGAGACATCGATACCCTTGCGCGCGCTCATCGCCTGTCTGAGGAACTGCACCACCGAGACGCCTCCGATTGCTTCGGGATACTGAAAGGCAAGGAAAATCCCCGCCTTTCCGCGCGCGTCAGTGCTCCATTCGGTGATGTCTTCACCTTTGAAGAAGATCGATCCGCTGGTGACCCGGTATCCCGGGTGACCCAAAAGCGTGGACGCGAGAGTTGTCTTGCCAGAGCCGTTGGGGCCCATTAGGGCGTGGATCTCACCAGCGTTGACCACGAGATCGACTCCTTTTAGGATCTCGGTCTCCTCGGTTGAAACGTGGAGATCCTTCAGTTCAAAGATTGGAGCTTCCATGGCTAAAAGCTTAGACGAGATGCCCTTCTATTTCCACTATCACCGTAGTAGTAATTAACCTTCCCAGACCGATACTATCGAGCTGAGCTCAGGCTTGTTGGGTTCCGGCTCTACGCCCTCGTCGAGGGATCCGAAGTAGAGAAACCCAATGATGAAGTCGTCTTCACCTACACCAAGCGCTATTTTGACATCACGATCGTAGGCCGGCGAGCCAGTGCGCCAGATAGAACCGTACCCGAGCGACGTAGCGGCAATGAGCATGTTCTGCGCCGCTGCTGCACCAGCCGAGATAATTTCTTGGGCGGGAAGCTCGATCTCGCTATGACGCAGCGCCATTACTGCGATTACCAGTGGCGCCCTCATAAACTTGGTGCGTTCCTTTTCAATCTGCCCAGAGGTAGGCTGGAAGTTCTCCTTGGCGGCTCGATTCAGGAGAGACTCAACAAGCACCTCACCAAATTCTCCACGCGCCTTTCCTTCGAAGACAACAAACCAGAATGGGCGAGTCACTTTGTGATCGGGCGCTGCAGCGCCTGATCGCAGAATCGTAATCAATTCTGCCTCGCTCGGACCGGGAGTGCGGAGGCGACCGATGGAACGGCGCTTGAAGATCGCCTGGATCACGGCATTGGTCTGGGTCCTCAAAACGCGCTTGCCTTCCTAGTGCTCAAAACGCATTTCGCGCTAAGCCCCACCATGGACTTGATGACGCTTGACCGAGTTCGCGCTTGTGACACAAGGACAATCTACCAACCGCGCGCAATCCAGCTATCGAGTCCGGGGTACTCTGTGCCGATATCGGTGGCTAAGCCGTGTCCGGGGAGAACCTGTGTCTCCATAGCGAAGCGGGCAAAGATCCTGTACTGTATCGAGTCGATAATTGTGGCAAAATCGCCTCCTTCATAACGGGTCGCACCGGGCCCACCCGGGAAAAGCGTGTCGCCGGTAAAGAGCAGAGGGGTATTGGCGACATGAAAGCACATCGAACCAGGGGTATGGCCGGGAGTGTGGATCACTTCGATGACAACGTGGCCCACTTCTATGCGGTCACCATCTTGAAGCTCTTCGTCGTATCCCTCGAGCAAAGCGCCATCTAAAGGAGAGATGGCGACAGAGTAGCCGGCGTCACGAAGTTGGGGAACTGCGGCGACGTGGTCCCAATGGCCATGGGTCTCTATCACCTTTCGCACGTTGAGCTCGGTGCAGAGATCCAAGAGTTTCTCAGCTTCGTTGGCAGCGTCGACAAGGATGGACTCCCCGCTCCTGCGGCAGCGGACGATATAGACGTTGTTGTCCACCGGTCCAACCGAGAGGCGGTAGGCCTCCACGGAAGCGTCGCTATAGAACGGACTTAGGGTTGCAGGCATTTTAGTACTCCCTCTGCATTTAAACCTAGCCTCTCGTCGGTTGCGCGGCGAGATATTGCACTTCGGTTCGCTATTGGTTTGCATCATGGTGGTACTTTGGCTAAATTTGCATTGGTTTGGAATCGAATGGTCCATAGCGCTTGCCGACGGGAATGGGGACGACATGAATTTTGCTTTTTCCGATGAGCAAGAGGAGCTGAGGAGATCGGTTCGGCGCTTCCTTGAGGACAAATCTCCCATTAGCGAGGTTCGTCGTCTCATGGAGACCGAAGAGGGCTATGACGCTGGAGTATGGAAGACGCTGGCCGACCAGTTGGGTCTCGTGGGCTTGGCGATACCGGAAGAATTCGGTGGCTCCGGCTTCACTTCGGTCGAAGCCGGAATTGTCTTCGAAGAGATGGGGCGGTCACTCTATTGTGGTCCTTATTTCGCCACCGCTGCTCTCGCCGCAAATGCCATCCTCCAAGGCGGCGACGAAGCCTCCAAGGCCGCATATCTTCCCGGCATCGCTGCTGGGGAGACCATTGCGACGCTGGCCCTTACCGAGGAAGACGGCAATTGGGCGATCGATTCGGTGCTCACCTCCGCCACTTTTGACGGCAACACCTGGTCCCTTACCGGGACCAAGTCTTACGTTATCGACGCTATGGTCGCTCGCCTGATAGTCGTCGCCGCACGAACTACGGTGGGAATATCGCTCTTTGTGGTGAACGCTGGGGCGGCCAACATGGAGATAACTTCGATACCGACTTTGGACACCACGCGCAAAATGGCGCGGATCTCCTTCGCAGGCACTCCTGCGACCCTTATCGGCGAAGATGGCGGTGGCGCCGCGGCCTTAGAGGTGACTTTGAACTTGGCGTGCGTGGCTTTGGCTGCCGAGGAGGTTGGTGGCGCCTCCAAGTGTCTGGAGATGTCGGTCGACTATGCAAAATCGAGAATACAATTTGGCCGCCCGATCGGGAGTTTTCAGGCTATCAAGCACAAGTGCGCTGACATGCTCCTCGAGGTGGAATCGGCGAAGTCCGCAGCTTATTACGCGGGCTGGGTCGCATCCCAGGATGGCGACGAACTAGAAGTTGCTGCGCCTTTGGCGAAAGCATTTTGCTCAGACGCGTACTTTGGAGCTGCAGCCGATACCATCCAGATCCACGGTGGCATTGGCTTTACTTGGGAACACGATGCCCACCTTTACTTTAAGCGCGCCAAAGCATCGCAGCTCCTCTTTGGTGATTCTTCCTTCCATCGCGAGAGACTAGCTGCCCGGGTCGGCATTTGATTATCGGCGACTTTAACAAAGTGCCACCCGCATTGGCTATTGCTGGCTTTGCCTTCGAAGCAGCGTTTGGCGCCGTGCCGGGGTTTTGCTAGATTCTCGCTCAAGGCTTTGCGTAGGAGAAGGAAAATGGAAATTCACGACAACGAGTATCAAAAGGTGCTTTCTGATCTATCCGATCCCGTCAAGGATCTTCGTTCTCACATTCCTGAAGTGTGGCGAGGGTTTGCCGAGCTGCATAAGGCTGCTTTGGTTGACGGAGAGCTCCCCGGAGCTGTCAAAGAACTCATAGCGATTGCGATCGCTGTGGCACGAGAGTGCGACGGGTGCATCGCGAGCCATGCTCGCTCAGCGGTGCGCAAGGGCGCTACTCCGAACCAAATGGCAGAAATGCTCGGCGTGACCGTGCTTATGCTTGGGGGACCGGGTACCGTTTACGGCCCTCGTGCCTGGAAGGCCTTTTCGGAGTTTTACCAGTTGGCGCATCCAGAGAATACGGCTGGCTAAAGGGTTGGTTCGCTTTCTCGTCGACGATGGGCAGATCCTCGATGCATCATGGAGCATCGCTTTACGCGGAGAATTTCGGTGATAGTGCGCGTAGCGGGAAGCGGTGGAGAGCTTTCGGTACTTCTCGTGGACGAGTCGCGATCTAAAGCCTCCAATCAAGTCGCTGAACGCGCGATTCTGGTGTGTTATGGCGCTCCATCGGCTCCCCAAGTTACTGGAGTCGGGGTCGATCATTTTCTCGAAGAGTTTGCCAAGCGCCTTTCTGCGGCGTCGAATGCTCTGATTGCGGTGCTCTTGCCATCGGGAGTGGGTGCTTCCAAGGGGACGTTTTCTCCGTTGCGCTGGAAGCAGGACGTTTTGGATGCGATTTTATATCTCACTGACGAGGTCGGTGTTGGGTCGGTCTTTTTGGTGGCTTACGAACTGGCGACGATTCAAATGCTCGCGGCCGCAGTGGAATCCGATAGGATCGGCGGGGTTGCAACAGTTTCCATGGTGCCATCTGTGCCGCCATATGGGCTCTCAAGCTACGAGTTGGCGGATCAGCTCGAGAGTCTCGGCGTCGCGGTTCCCTCGGCGATGGAGGCGATACGTGGTTGGGATAACGAATACCTAGAGCTCGATCCCGCGAAAACTGCCACGAGACTCGGGCAGATCCCCTGGTTGGTAATTCATGGCACAGACGACCGTGCGGTACCTGAGGATCGCATTC
>JAKASN010000199.1 GCA_021819025.1 Actinomycetes bacterium
AGGCTGTATCCGCGCCATGAGACGTGCTGCGGCTTGGCTGCCAGATTCGATGCAGGCCGGAATCCCCACGCCGTCTAAGGCCGCGCCGCAGACCTCGATAGCGGGGAATTCGCCAAGGTCCGCACGGATCGCGGCGGCCAGTTCGCGATGAAATGGCCGGTATTGCGGCAAGGCCGCATCCCATCGCCAAGTGGTGGCTTCCTGGGCTCGGCCCTGGGTGCCGAGGATTTCGTGTAGTTCATCCTCGATAAGGATTTGAAGCTGTGAATCGGCCAAAGACGCAAAGCGATTGTCGCCAAAGCGCCCCACTGAGACGCGCAATAGCTCTGAGTCTTGTAGGTCGAGGTGTTGCCACTTGCGGCTCGCGAAGGTGACAGCGGTGATGAGGCGACCCTCCCGCCGCGGGACGAGCACGCCACTGCCCTCCAAGGGGCGGGAGAAGGATGACTTGAGATAGCGCATCACCGTCATTGCAACGCCGGCGTAGTCGATCTCGCCAAGGCGGGAAGCGGCGGGGGCACAAATGGGTGCCAAGATTGCTGCGGCTTGTGGAGCGGGGAGAGCTAGCACCACTCCCTGTGCCAAAAGAGTACTTGGCGCAGCCGCGGTATCGCTTTGGCGGGTAACAACATCGATTTGCACGCCGTTGGCGACGGGCTTTATCCCCACCGCCTCGGAGTTGAGGAGGATTTCGACTCCGATGCTGATGAGGTAATTTTGAGCGGCACCGATGAGGTCGCCAAGTCCGCCACTGAGCGAGGCGAAGGGTATCTTGGCCACGGTGGTGTTTGCTTTTGGCGCAGCGAAGGCAACCATGGACCGGGCCAGCGAGCGATGCGGTGAAGACTTATAGGCATTGATGAATTGGGGTGCCACCGACGCCAGGCCTAGTACCCGGGTCGAGCCAGCGTTGATTCCGCCCACCATGGGATCCACCAGCACCTCGTCGACTTCATGGCCAAAGCGCGACGCCACGAGGTGCGAGATGGTGGCGTCGCTTCCCAAGGCGGTCTTGGGCAGGATGAGATCTGCAGCGGCGCGCAGTCGAGCCAGGGGGCTCAACATTGAGGCGGTCTTGATGAAAGGTCGTACCGCCACTGGGACTCCGAGCATGATCCCCTCGGGAACTCGGTGCAGGCGTCCGCGGGCATAGATGCTCGCGGCGAAGCTGCGAGGGATCACCACTTGATCCGAGGCTCCGACTTTGTCTACCAAATCTCGAGCAGTGCTGGTTCTGGTCAAGAAGGCGTCCGGTCCGACTTCGACATGTTTTCCAGCCATCGCCACCGAGCGGATCTTCCCACCTAGTTGCGGGGACTTTTCCACCACCACGATGCGGGCGCCTTTCCCGAGCTCTTCTTTTAGCTTTATCGCCGCTGCTACCCCCGAGATGCCTCCCCCGATGACTACGTACATCGCGTGCTAACTTCCCTCGAGGCCGACTTGGCGAATGGCGTTGCCTTCGGCGTGGACGAAGTCCACCAGGGCTAAAAGCCGCTGGGGATCTGTCTCGGGTAGTACTCCATGGCCAAGGTTGAAGATGTATCCCCTTGTCGATGCCGAATCGACAAGGACCTGGCGCGCTTCGCTGAGGACGGTCTCTTCACCACAGAGGCACACGGTGGGATCGAGGTTCCCCTGCAAAACCATGTCTGGGCCAAGGCGTCGCTGTGCTAGAGATAACTCGGTACGAAAGTCAAGGCCGATTGCTTTGGTTCCCGTAGCCGCAATGGACTCCAAGAGGTCGGAGGTATTGACGCCGAAATGGATGCCGGGAACGCCAAATGTCCCAATGGCGTCAAAAATCGTCTTGACATGGGGGAAGACGTATCTCCGGTATTCGCGGGGCGAAAGGGCCCCCACCCAGGAGTCGAAGAGCTGTAGCGCGTCGGCGCCTGCGCGAACCTGCATCCCGAGGAAGTCGATGGTGATCTCGGCGAGGCGCGCCAAGAGCGCGCCAAAGAGGTCTGGCTCGTCGTGCATCATCTTCTTGGTACGGATGAAGTTTCGAGTGGGCTGGCCCTCGATGAGATAGCTCGCCACAGTGAAAGGCGCCCCTGCAAAGCCGATGAGGGGCACTTGGAGCTCTCCTTTGAGCAGCTGCACTGTCTTTGCGACGTAGGCGCAGTCCTCGTCGGCGTCGAAGTGCTCCAACCGGGAGAGGTCGGCAACTTCGCGAAAGGGCTGCGAAGTAACGGGACCCTGTCCGGGCACGATGTCGACGCCAAATCCTGCCGCGTGTACCGGTACAATGATGTCCGAATAGAGCACTGCGGCATCGACTCCGTAACGCTGCACTGGTTGAATTGTCAATTCCGCGGCTAGCTCGGGGTTCTTCACCGCTTCAAGGATGGAACCATCGGGGCGCAGCGCCCGATACTCGGGCAACGATCGACCCGCTTGGCGCATGAACCACACCGGAACTCGCGACGCCGGCTGGTTGGCTAGCGCAGCGAGAAACGGCGATTCCGTGTCTCGCTTGTCCGCATCTGAAGATGAAACCAACTCTCGCGTCCCCTTTCGGCGGAACCCTGGTAAAAAACGAAGTCGGCTTGGCGGCGCACAAATGTAGCTTTGCGGCGAGCCGAGCCCGTCCTTGATCCTAGCTTGTGCCAGCGCGGAGTCTGAAGGTGAGGGCTCCCCGGGTGGGATCTTGGCCGCGATGCTGCAAGTGAGGCTTTGCTGCTTCGATAGCGTCTGGGGCTATTAGCCTTTTTAGGCTGACCAATCTTTGAACGGTGTAGCTTATCGAGCGCTGCGCAAGCGAGGTTTGTGCTTTAGGCGGCGATCGGTAAAGGCGCACAAGAGAATTTCGAGAGGATCATTTCGACTTGGAGATCCATCCAGAACTCGCCAGCGAGCGTGCCTATATCGCCAACGCCTATCGCAGGCTTGATGAGATGCGCGTGGTACTTCGTGAAAACCTGAGAGAGGCCTATGCGCTGGAGCGTGGCGGCACCCCGCAATCCCGAGCGGAGCGCGACGTGGTGGTCAGGGTCACTCTGGAGCGCCTTGATCGCCTCGATTTTGGATCCCTGGCGTTGTGCTTTGGGCGAATTGATCGGAGCTCGGACACCCCCGATGGCGAGGAGCGATTCTACATCGGTCGCATCGCGGTGGCCGCTTCGGACATGGAGCCTCTGGTGGTGGATTGGCGTGCACCCATCGCGGAGCCCTTCTATCGGGCGACGGGCAGAGATGCGATGGGAATAACCATGCGACGACACTTCGAATTGCACGACGGTGAGCTCGTGGGTATCGAAGACGAATATCTCGGCAGCGACGCCCCCAGTGTCGAGGGAGCCATCGAATTGTCTGGCCCCGGAGCGCTTTTTTATGCCATGGATCGTTCCAGAACCGGACGCATGGGTGACATCGTCGCCACCATCCAAGGCGAGCAAGATGAGATTATTCGCGCTCCTCTCCCTGGGGTTACCGTGGTTCAAGGAGGACCGGGTACTGGCAAGACCGCCGTGGCATTGCACCGCGCCGCCTACTTGTTATATACCTATCGTTCCCGACTCGAGCGCCAGGGAGTGCTGGTGGTGGCTCCCAGCAGTGCATTTGCAAAGTACATTGAGCGAGTTCTTCCCTCATTGGGCGAGACCGGAGTGGAGATCTCCACGGTGGCGGGCCTCATCGAAGCCAACGTGTCGCTTCGGCCCTCCACTGACGCTGAGATTCGGCTCAAGTCGGACCGCCGCATGGTCCGCTTCATCGCCAAAGCGGTCGCCGATCGAGAGCGTCCCCTGGTGCGTGATGCTTTTTTCTATCTTGGTTCGATACAACTGGTGATAACCCGAGAGATGTCGCGCAACGCGATTGCCAAAGCAAGAAGGCGTCCCACTGCGCACAACGAGAGACGCCGCATCGTCGAAGCGATCCTGGTGCGCCAGCTCGCCAAGAACTATATCGATCTCGCCGAACGTTTTCGGGACGGTCGGCTCACCCTCGATCAGGTTCCCCATGAAGACGATTTGACCGAAGAGTCGGCATTTGCCGACCTCGTCGATGTCGACGAGGACTCCGAGGACGATATCCGCGAAGTGGAGCAGGCGATACGGTCACAGATCGACTTTCAGCGCATTCTCCAGCGCATCTGGGCCAAGCTCACCCCAGTGCAGCTTCTTGACGACCTCTATGCCCATGAAGCGCTCTGCAATCTCGCTGCGCAGAATCTTCTTAGCCCGGATGAGGTGGAGCTGATGATCACCAGCTACCGCAAGGGCAGCTTCGCGCGGGTCGACCTGGCCCTCATCGACGAGGCGGCGATACTGTTGGGGAACCCCAAGAAGCGTACCGGGGAAGAGATTCGCAAATTCGGCCACATCGTGGTGGATGAAGCCCAGGAGCTCTCCTACATGGAAGCTCGCGTCTTGGCACGCCGCTCCATCGCATCGTCGATGACCCTGGTGGGTGATTTGGCCCAGACGACCTCGCCGCATGGCCAGCGGAGTTGGGAGGCGATCGTGGAACCTTTGCGCGCGGCGATCGATGAGTGGTCCTATCGCAAGCTGAGCGTGAACTACCGCACCCCGACCGAGATCGCAGAACTTGCCTATCGGTTGTGCGACATCGCCGAGCTCGACCTCGAGCCTTCGGTGTCGATTCGCTCCACCGGTGAATTTCCCATCATTACCCGGGTTTCCGGTGATTTGCGAGAGGCGCTGCTCGAAGCTATTGACCGTGAATTGGGCCGTTCATCTTCTGAGCTCATCGCGGTAATAGTTCCGATCAACCACGAGGGCGAGCGTCTCGCTGGGGAGCTTGCCAAGATGATACAAGGCGGAGCTTTGCCCGCCGCGCGCGTCGAGGTGCATACCATTTCCGATGCCAAGGGGCTAGAGTTCGACTCGGTGATCGTATGTGGCCCTACCAAACTAGTGGGTGATCATAGGGCCGCCAAGGCAGCGCTCTTTACCGCCGTCACTCGCGCCACCAAGAGGGTCACCGTCCTCTTGGCGGACTCCGAGGAGGCCACCGG